>NC_009445.1:6552500-6690000 GCF_000026145.1 Bradyrhizobium sp. ORS 278
TTGTCGCAAACTGTCGATGACGGAGAGCGATATCACCGCGATGCTGTCAGGCCAGCAGCGGCCGACGGCATTCGGCGCCGCCATTCGCAGCGTCATCAAGCGCGTTTCCGGACCGCTGGTCGAGCTCGCCAGGATCGGCGAGCTGTTTGCTGGCGCAGCCGACTTTGCCACCACCGTTCAGGCCGAGGTGCTGTCGCAGGTCGGCGATGCCGACGCGGAGCCGCAGCAGCTCGCAGCGCGCTGGCGCGAGATCGTCGCCACCATGGACGCGGTTCGCGTCGCCCGTGCGGACTACGAGCTGATCAAGACGGCATGCCGACTCGCGATCGCCGCAGGCGCGCCGAACCTGGCGAACCGGCTGCGATCCGAGCTCAAGGCGGACAAGGACGCGGATCTCGCCGATTGGGTGACGGCCTGGAATCAGGCCGTGCTGAAGCGCATCGAGAATCCCGAGCAGCGGCAATTGCTGCTTGATCTCGCCGGACAGCGCGCGCGGCTCGAGACGCGCTCGCTGGCGCTGTTCGAAGCCGTGATCGGCGCCCGCATGTCGCTGGGCATCGCGCAGAATGCGAGCGGCGCCGTCCGGCAATCGCTGAAGCGCTTCAGCGACACGATGCAGAAGATGGCATCGGCCTGCGCCGGTCCGACCGCGCGCCGCCTTCGGTCCACGGCCCGCAAATCGCTCGAGGGCTGGCTCGAGGAGGTGCCTTGTCACATCATGCCGGCGTGGCGAGTGGCCGAGCTCCTGCCGGCGCGGATCGGCACGTTCGATCTGCTGGTCGTTGATGCCGCCGCGCGCTCCGATCTGCGCGATCTGGCCGCGATGCTGCGTGCCCGCAAGGTCGTGATCAGCGACGCCCATCGCAATCCGGCGACCCGCGCCGACGGCAACCATCGATCCCGTAGCGATGCCAAGACTCCCAACAAGGCTCCCGACAAGGCCCCCAACAAGGCTCATAACAAGACTGCGCGCGGCCTTCCGCCGGCGCTGCGCTCCCTGCTGCAGCCCGACGCCTCGCTGCGCGATCTCGCCGAAATCCTGTTCCCGGAGCGCATCATCGCACTCCGTGCGCGCCCCGTCGCCGGCGCGGCGGTGTCGGTCGCGGCCCCGGTCCTGTTTGAGACCACCAGGTCTGCCGAACCGAAAGTGCCACCGCAGGCTGTGGTGGCGACGCCGAAGCGGCCGGCATCCCGGAACGCGACGCACACGCTCGAGGAGGAGATTGCCACGGTCGCGAAATATCTCTCGATGGCCCGCCGCTCCGGCGCAGACGTCGGCGCGATCGCAACGCGCGATCAGACGCGTTCCGACAGCCGCACAGCAGCGCCCAAGCCGTCGCCGGAGCTTCGCCTGCTGCGCCGGCGTCCTGCGCCTGCGCCCAAGCCCATGGCCGAGCCCAAGCCGGAGCCCGAAGTCGTCGCGGCTCTCGTTGTTCCACCCGCGCTGCCCGAGCAACCGGCGGTCGTAGCGCCTGTCGGAGCTGATCAGCTCGCGGCTGGCCCGATCGCCCCGGTCGAGGTGCCACCGATCGTCATCGAGAAGCCGGCGCAGATTGCGCCCGTCGGCACTGAGGAGAAGAGCGTCCTGGTCGCAGAGCAAGCCGATCGGGCCAACGCGTCGTCCGCGAACGCCGAACCGGCCAAGCCGATTGCGGCGATGACGCCCGCCCCTTCCACCGTCGCAGCCGAGGAGATCAAGATTCATGCATCGCTGATCGAGATGGCCTTCAAGGCGGCGGAGACGCCCACGCTGCCGCGCCGCCGGCTGCCGAGCCGGCGCGTGATGACGGTGGCCGCGGCCGGCCTGCTCGCAATCGTCGCCGTCTCCTGGGAGCGCGCCTCGCAATGGGTGCAGGTGCCGTTGAGCGATGCGACCGCCGCGTCGACGCTGCCGAGCGAGCCCGCACCGCGCAAGGTGAATGCCGAACGGATCATGCCGGATGGCAAGCCAGTTGCGTCCGCTGCTGCGGATGAGCATGCAACGGTCGGCATGAGCGTGCCGGTCAGCACGCCGGCACAGGCCTATCTCTATCACGAGGACCCGCAGGATCCGAAGGGCAAGCGCTTCCCCGGCAAGGTCACGTGGTCGCTGGAGCCGAGCAAGGGGCCGCGCGCCGATGCGTCGGCCGCGATCAAGGGTGAGATCGAGATCGAGAATGGCGCCAAGGTCACGATCGCGCTGCGGCGGAACACCGAGCTGGAGCTGCCGGCCAGCCACGTCATGGAGCTGTCGTTCAACTGGGCGGATCCGAGCGTCACGGGGCTCTCCAGCATGCGAGGTATCGGCCTGAAGGGCGAGGAGGCGGAGCGCGGCACGGCGCTGGTCACCCAGACCGCCAAGGTCACGCCGAAATACTTCATGGTCGCGCTGTCCGCCAACGAGGTCGATGCCAAGCGCAACATGATGCTGCTGAAGGGCAAGCAGTGGTTCGATATCCCGATCGTCTACGAGGGCGGCAGCCGGGCGCTGCTGTCGATCGAGAAGGGCAGCGAGGGCGAGCGCGTGTTCAAGGACGCCTTCGCCAGCTGGGGTCAGTGAGCGGATTTGCAGCGTCGCGAGGCGAGGACGGCATGAGCGAGAGTTCAGCATTGCAATGGCTGCGGGCGCCGAAGCTCGCGGAGGATACGCTGCCGATGGACTCGCGCACGGTCGCCTGCCGGCGCTGCGGCCGCACCGTGGAGGTGTCGCTCAGCCCGATGCGCCCGCCCGGCTTCCTTCGCATCGAGGACCAGGTCGAATGCCCCGAGGTGCAGGAGCGCTGGACGGGCAAGGACCAGGGCGGTTTGCTGCTGATGATGTGCGGCGCGCTCGAGCAGTCGCTCGACGCCGAATGGGAGATGGCGGAGGTCGAGGCGGCGACCGCGCATGAGCCGCCGCCGATCGTTGCTCCGACCCCGCCGCACGCGGCGCCAGAGCTGATCGATGCCCTGCAGGACAGATGGAACGACGATCATGACGATGATCGGCAGGTCGTATCCTCGACCGGCCGGCTGGCCAAGCTGCGTGCAGGATCCGCGCGGTTGCGCAAGGGAGCGGTGCGCGCCGTCGTGGCGGTCTCGATCCTCGGCGTGGTCTTTCTCGGCGGGGTGCTGCTGCCGCTGCGCGAGATCAGGCTGCTGATCCAGACGCCGCCCGGCGGCCTGGCCGCGTCGTCGAGCGCACCGCGCGACGCGCTCTCCGCGCCGCCGACCTCGCCGCGCCGCATCCTTTCGGAAAGTGCAGCCACACCGCCTGGCGGCCAGCAAGTGCAAAGCACCTTCGTTCCGCCGCGTCCGGCGGCCGGCGCTGACATGGCGTCAGTGCCCGCTGAGCCCGTCGCGGCGCCGCGTCCCGCCCCGGAGCCGGAGCCGAAGCTGCGCGTGCCCGAACTGATCGCGGTCGCCGGCGGCAACTTCGCGATGGGCGGCGACGACGAGTCCGAGCAGCCGGTGCACCAGGTCAGCATCAAGCCGTTCTCGCTCGGCAAGCATCCGGTGACCGTCGGCGAGTGGAAGAGTTGCGTGGCCGCGGCCAGCTGTCCCGACATCGCCATCGGCCCCGACGATCGGCCGGTCGTGAATGTCAGCTATGACGATACGCAGGCCTATCTGGCCTGGCTCTCGCGGGCGACCGGCAAGACGTTCCGCCTGCCGACCGAGGCCGAGTGGGAATATGCAGCGCGCGCCGGTCAGCGCACCCGCTACTGGTGGGGCGATCGCATGCGCCAGGGCATGGCCAGCTGCAGGGGCTGCAACGGCGACGCGGAGTTGGATCTGCCGCCGAAGATTGCCAGCACGCAGGTCAATCCGTTCGGTCTTCATGACATGGGCGGCGGGGTCGGCCAGTGGGTCGCCGACTCCTGGCACAAGAACTACAAGGGCGCGCCTGCCGATGGATCGGCCTGGCTCGAGGACGGCAGCTACGCCCGCGTCATCCGCTCCGGATCCTGGAAGAATGGTCCGTCGGATGCGCGCGCCGGAAGCCGCGACCGCTACGATGGGCGCATCCGGCATCCGACCTTGGGCTTCCGCGTCGCATCGTCATCATAGGGGATCTGAATGAAGCGGACCACATCTCGACGTCTCTGCCTGATCCTGACCTTGTCGCTCGCGCTCGTGCCCTCGCTCTCCTGGTCCAAGGGCACCAAGGCTGCGAAGGATGCCCGCGTCTATTTCATCTCGCCGGCCGACGGCGAGACGGTGAGCGGGCCTTTCATCTGCCGGTTCGGCCTGCGCAACATGGGCGTCACTCATGCGGGCGACGATTTCGCCGGCAGCGGCCATCACCATCTGCTGATCGACGTCGACGAGACGATGCAGGCCGGCGAGCCGATCTCTCGCGACAAGAAGCACATCCATTACGCCGCGGGCGAGACCGAGGCGCGGGTCGAACTGCCGCCGGGCAAGCACACGCTGCAGCTCGTGCTGGGCGACACCAAGCACCTCAACTTCGATCCGCCGCTGATCTCCGAGAAGATCATGATCACGGTCACCAAGCCGAACGGATCGGATGAGGCGCGCGCAACGCGGAGCACCAACGAGCGGCGCAAGCCCCTCGAGCGCGCCGCGGCGCCAGAGCCGCTCCAGCTGCAGCCCGCGCTGACGCCGGAGATGACGAAATCTCCCGAAAGCTCCGATTTCATCAGCCGGGTCTTCACCGGCTCGAAGTAGCTCCGAACATCGTCCAAGAAACGGACGCAGGATCGTCCCGTTACGCGGCCCGCTCCATCGCGCGCACGTGCCCGTGAGCCGGCATCGCTTCGCCTGAGGTCGCTTCTCGAACGATCGGCGCACGGGCCTGTCGCTGCTCGACAGCGAGGCCGCTCCGACACCATCCTCGTCTGCGGCAAGACAGCATGGACGCATGTCCACAATCGCTGCACGCTCCGCGAGGCGCCGGTCTGCCGCGCTCGGAGGAGCTCGGGTGGCAATGGCCACAGCTCAGGACGAGGCACGACCGATCCCGATGCACATCGGGATCTCGTCGTCGAAGCGTCCGGCGAGTCCTTCCCCTGCAGCGATCCACCGTCCGGTCGACGGTTCGTATCGGCAACGGCATTGACCGCGACTGACTGCACGCAGCAATCCGCCTCTGACGACACGCGAACGCACGACCGTGCGTATATCGACCGCTGACGTAATCAGCGCTCGATCGCGGCGCTTGCACACGGCTGCTCTCATCACCGACACGTGCAACCAAACAATGAGCTGAAAAAAAATTTCTGAGACCTAACGTCGCATCTTGTCGCTGACGGAACGGTTCTCGCCGCATCGTCGTCACAGCCGCATTCGGGCAGGAGTGTGGTCATCGGCGCGACCGAGGCGACGCATCCGCAGTGCTCGGACCCAGCGCACCACGTGCGGTTCGCGATACGCCTTGCGAATCAATATCAATTGCAAGCGTGGCCACGACATGCGGACGGTGCTCGCAGAAAACATCAGCAGCCGATCGATCTCGTTTGAACGCAACGGGACCGCATTTGGGTCCGCGAGCCAGCGACATTGCGGCCGCAAGTAGGACGGGTGCGGCTCAATACGCGTCTCGTACCGCGTCGGTCGTCAAACGCGACGTCCAAGTTTCGTTGAAATTAATCGCCCCTTTGTCTCTCGCGCTACGCGCGCTTCAGGCGCCGCTGCGCAGAGTTCGAGGAGGAATTGATAGTGAAGCTCATCAAGATCACGGCTGTCGCGCTTGGCGCGGGTCTCGCGTCCGGTTCGGTTGCATTCGCCGACGGCTACAAGGATTGCACCAAGCTCGACAAGGCATCGTGGAAGCCGACGGCGGACGCCGAAGCCAAGGCGAAGGCCGCGGGCTACGAGGTTCGCCAGACCAAGATCGAGGGCACCTGCTACGAGGTCTATGGCGTCAAGGGCGGCAAGCTGTTCGAGTTGTTCTACAGCCCCGAGGACCTTGCACTGAAGCATACCAAGGCGAAGTGATCCGACCATCATGCGTGACGCAGGACAATCCCGCCGGAGCGACATGTCCGAGACGCCGCCGGAGGCGCGTTCGGGCACGGTTGCGATCTGGGATCTCCCGCTGCGCGTCTGGCACTGGGCGCTCGTGGCCTTCGTGCTCATTGCCTGCGTCACGCCCAACACGTTCGACCCGTTGCATCGGCTGGCGGGCTATGCCGTCATCGGACTGCTTGCCTTCCGGCTGATCTGGGGACTCATCGGCAGCCGTCATTCCCTGTTCGCCCGCATCGGCCTCAAGCTGCGCGCGGCGCCTCGCTACATCCTCGGCCTGTTGCGCGGCGAGACCGGACGTTATCTCGGTCTCAATCCCGCGGGCGCGGCCATGCTGGTGGTGATGCTCGCGCTGCTGATCGTCTCGACCGTGACCGGCGTCATGCAGGTGTCGGTGCGGTTCTTCGGCGTCGGCTGGATCGAGCAGGCGCATGCGCTGTCCTCCAATGCGATCATCGCGCTGATCGCGGTCCATCTGCTCGGGACGGTGTGGATGAGCATATTGCAGCGGGAGAATCTCGTCCGTGCGATGATCACGGGGCGCAAGCGCGTCCCGGGGCGCGCACAACGTCTTCCGCAACCGACAACGCCGGCATCGCGGCCGGCTGACGCAGCGAAGATCAAGCCGCAGCCCGCGCCGGTGACGGCGGACGAGAACGTCTCGGTGGTCCCGGATTTTCCGCCGCTGCGCGCGGCTCCCCCCGTCGCTCCCAAGCCGGCAGCACCGGCGCCCATGCCGCGGGCGCTCAGCAGTCACGACAAACGCCTCGGCGTCGGCCGGTGAGGCGCTTTTGAGCCGGGCGCGTGCGCTAGACGAGCGTTTCCTTAGAACCGGTCGTTGCCGGGGCAAGTTCTCGCCATTTTCACCGCCGTCATGCTCCGCGAAAGCGGGACATCCAGTACTCCGCGGTGGAAGAGATTCACCAAGGTGTCACGGCGTGCTGGATCGTCCGCTTTCGCGAACGACGACAGCCAGGGTACATGATCGATGTGCCAGGACATCGGAAACGCTCGTCTCGTGGGCGGATCGAGCGCAGATCGACGCGTGATATATTGGTCACGTTCGCCGGGCCTGCGCCGGCTTCGCCGAACCTGTTGCTGAACTATCAGGTCGCCCAGCGAACGATCAATCTGCACTCGATGAGCCGTGCGCGTCGCCCCGAAGCCACACGGATGATTCGTCGGCCAAGCCGCCGCTCAGCTAAGTGTCTCATATCAAGACATCCGATCGGACTGATCGCATGAAAGAGAACATTGTTGCGCGCTCATGAATTATTCCGCCGGCTCACGAAGCCGATGAACTAATTATTTCGTGCGCTTTTTCACATGAAGCGACTTTGCCAAACTTCGACACGGTAATTTGCCGCATTCGAAGACTTTATAGATGTTCTACGCAGTGTCGGAGGCTCGTCGAAAGCGCGAGCGTAGAAGACATCCGGCGCACGGGTGAATTCGGGACAGGGACATACATCATGACGCCATTCGGAAAAGTCGGGTTTGTCGGGGCAGCGGCACTGGTGATGGCCGGCTGGGCGCTGCCTGCGGGCGCAGCCGAGACCACCATCGAGATCTCGGTCAAGGACAACAAGTTTCAGCCGGCCGAGCTGAAGGTGCCGGCCGATACGCCCATCGTGTTCAAGATCAAGAATCTGGACGCCGCACCGATCGAATTCGAGAGCGATCCGCTGCAGTTCGAGACGATCGTCAAGCCGAACATGGAAGGTGTCGTGAAGGTCAAGGCGCAGAAGCCCGGCCGCTATGAGTTCTTCGACGATCTGCATCAGAACAACAAAGGCACGCTGGTGGTCGAGTGAGCTGATGTCCGGTCCTTGGCGGCGTGGACGGCGCCGCCGGGGCCTCATTCCGGCATGCTGCCGAACGCGACGGAGACCGTGATTTTTGGAACGGGCAGGACGACAGGCAGGGAGTCTCGGACGTCGCATCGGTCGCGATGTCTTGCGGCACCAGGAGGAGTCGGTTGCCCTGACCGTGCTGCTCGTGACGCTGTTCGGGGCCGTACCGTCGCATGGCCAGACCGTCACCCAGGGCACGCAAGCGCGGGCCTACGCAGATCCCGCGACGGTTGAAGGCGGCGGGCCGGTTGTCGTCGTGCCGAATCGCCGTCGCCAGCCGGTCCGGCCGGCCGGCGGCAATGGGCCGGTCGTGATTCCGCAAGTCATCCTGGCACCGGGCGGCACTGAGCCCGAGCCGAAAGAACCGGCGCAAGTCGATGAGCGTCCGCCGCCGCGGCCGCGATCGCCCATCGATGCCGGAGCTGGCGCATTGCCTCAAGCCGCCCGTCGTGAGCCGGCGCCGCGTCTGGCTCCGGTGCGCAACGGCTTCTTCGGCGCGCCGTCCGCCGGGCTGCTCGTCGGAGGCTGCCTGTCGACGCCAGGCCGGCTGTCGATGACCAATGTTCCCAACCGCTGTCTCGACGCGCTCGCCTTCGCCGTCAGTCCGCCGCCGGCGACGCGCGGCGTGCTACCGAACAATCTGCCGCCGATCCCGCGCCAGGATGCGCAGCCGATTCCGCCGGTTCTCGCCGACAAGCCGAAGATGCGGCTGCCGCCCGTGAACAAGGGGCAGAAGCCACAGGAGCAACAGCCTCAGACGCCGCCGATGATGGAGGAGGATCCGTACGAGCCCAAGGGCATCACGGTGGGAAACTTCATCCTGAAGCCTGCGTTCGAAATGTCCTCCGGCTTCGACAGCAATCCCGGGCGTGTGCCGAAAGGCGCGGGCTCCGGATTCGTCAGCGTTGCGCCGGTTCTGCTGGTACGCTCTCAGTTCGAGCGGCATCTGCTCAACGCCGATGTGCGCGTCGGCTATATCGACTATGCCAAGCTCCGGCAGCTCTCGAGGCCCACCGTCGACGCGAAGGTGAATGGTCGCTACGACATCACCGATACGTTTGCGCTCAACGGCGAGGGCCACGTTGCCGTCGATGCCGATGATCCCGGTACGCCGCGCTTCACCGGCCGGTTCGCCAAGATTCCGCTGGCTTCCACCGTCGGCGGCTCGGCCGGCGTCACCAAGCGGTTCGACGATTTCGAGGTCTCGACCAAGGCTGCCATCGACCGCGTGGCGTTCCAGAACGCGCCGCTCGTCGACGGCCAGATCGTCAGCAACGCGGACCGCAACTTCGTTCAGTACGGCTCGCAGAGCCGTGTCACCTATAATCTGACGCCGGAGATCCGTCCCTTCGTCGATGTCGCCGTCGATCGCCGCGTTCACGACATCGCGGTCGATGCCGAGGGCTTCCGCCGCGACTCCACCGGCACCGCGGTCGAGGCCGGCGTGACCCTCGGTTACACCGACAAGCTGACCGGTGACGTCGCCGTCGGCTATCTCACCCGCCGGTTTCAGGACCCCGCGCTCAAGCCGGTCAACGGCTTCATCGCCGATGCCAATCTCACTTGGCAATATGCCAAGGAGACCGCGATCATGCTGGCCGCGAAGTCGCAGGTGGTCGAGAGCACCGAGGTCGGCATCTCCGGCGTGCTCAAGCGCGACCTCACGGTCGGCGTCGAGCATCAGTTCGAACCGTGGCTGGTCGGCACCCTCCTTGCCGGCTACGGCCAGGACGCGTTCACCGGCACGACGCGGGTCGACGACCGCTATCTCGTCGAGCTCGGCATGCTCTACAAATTCTCCCGCCTGCTGCAGTTCAGGGCCAGCGTCCGGCGCGAGGAGACGCGCTCGAACTTCAAAGAGAACAACCTCTCCGCAACCGTGGTGCAGGTCGGGGCTCGGGTGCAGTACTAGACGGCGCCCCCTTCGATCGGCCATCGGGCGGCGAGTCGAGGTCTCGCCTCCTCCACCGCTGTCATGCTCCGCGAAAGCGGGGCTCCAGTACTCCGTGGCAGCAGTTTTCGGACCGAAACGTCACCGCAGACTGGATCTTCCGCCTGCGCGGACGATGCCGTTCCTTCGTCCACGCGAACATCTCGCGCAGACGCAAAAGCAGCGTCGGCGAATTCGCTGACGCTGCCATGTCTGCCGAGGTTGTAGTCGAACGACGCGATCTACTTCTTCTGATTGAAGTTCACGTCGAGGCTGAAGCTGAACTGGTCGTCGGTCAGGCCGGCGGGCGGCGCCGGTACCGGGTCGGAGCGGCGGATCATCGCCAGCGCGGCGTCGTCGAACATCGGATCGCCGCATGACTGCATCACCGAGGCCGACATCACCTTGCCGGCGCGGCTCAGCACCAGCGCGACCTTGACCGTGCCGTTGTGCTTCTTGCCCTCCGGATAGCGCTTGTGCAGCTCGAAATAGGCGCTGATCTTGCGGCCCCAATTGTCGGTCAGTTTCTGCCTGTCCTTGCCGAGCCCGACATTCGGCGCCTTCGCGGTCTCGGCCGGCGGCGCGGCCTCGTCGAGCGCCTTGCGCGCGGATTCCTGCTGCGCAGCCGACGCCACCGAGGCCTCGGCCTGCTGCTGAGCCTGCTGCTGCTCCTCCTTCTCGGGCTTCTTCGGCTCGTTCTGCGTGACGACGCGGTCGGCCTCCTCCTCGGTCTCGGTCGGCTTGTCCTTGACGGCGTCGGACTCCTTGACTTCAGCGGTCTGCTGCATCTGCTCCGGCGCGGCCTCGGCGGCATCGCTGTCCGGTCCGGGCGGCAGATCATTGTCCTCCACCTGGGGCGAGGCCATCTCGAGCGCGAACTCCGCACCGGCGGCGCCAAGCCCGCCGTCGGCATCGTCGCTGCTGAGATGAGCGACCGCCAGCGCCGCGCCGCCACCGTGCAGCATCAGCGCCCCGATGGCGGCGGAGATCCACAAGCGGCGCGTCGCTCCTTGATACTTGTGTTCGACCATTCTTCACTTCCGTCGTTGCACTGGTTTCAATGGGCCGCCTGTGCGGCGGACTGCGAGACGCCCTCGACCGTGACGAGCTTGATCTTGGGATAGCCTCCGGTGCGCAGCAGCTCCATCACGTCCATCAGTTCGCCATAGGCCACGCCGCGGTCGGCGCGGAGGAACACGAACTTGTCCTTGGCGGCCTCCGGAATGTGCTCGAGCGTGCTGACCAGATTCGCCCGCTTGACCTGCTCCTCGCCGACATAGAGCGTGAGGTCCGGCTTGATGCTGACATAGATCGGCTTGTCCGGTTTCTTCTGCGGCGTGGCGGTCGACGTCGGCAGATCGACCGGCACGTCGACCGTCGACAGCGGCGCTGCGACCATGAAGATGATCAGCAGCACCAGGATCACGTCGATGAACGGCGTGACGTTGATGTCGGCGGATTCGCCGGGATCATCGTCACCATCGGCTTCCGAGAGGGAGACGGCCATGTCGCTCTACTCCGCGGCCAGCGCCATCGGCGGCGACGAGTGGACGTGGATCGGCTCGAAGCCGCGGCCCTGCGGCGTGTGGTGGCTCTGGCCGCGATCGAGATCGCGCGACAGCATGCGGGCGGTGGCGCCGGAGGAGCGGTTGACGAGTTCCATGTAGCCCTTGGTCACGCGCGTGAAGTGATTGTAGATGATCACGGCGGGGATCGCGGCGACGAGGCCTATGGCGGTGGCGAGCAGCGCCTCGGCAATGCCGGGCGCGACGACCGCGAGGTTCGTGGTCTGCGACTTCGAGATGCCGATGAAGCTGTTCATGATGCCCCAGACGGTGCCGAACAGGCCGACGAACGGCGAGATCGAGCCGATGGTGGCGAGCAGGCCCATGCCGGTGCGGCAGCGCCGGCCCTCGGCGCGCACGATCTCGGCAAAACTCGAGGCCGCGCGCTCATTGACGCCGTGCGGCGGCAATTCCGAGGACATTCTGATCTCGTGCATGGCCGCGTCGATCAGCACGGTCAGCACGCTCTGCTTCGAGCCCAAAGCGAGCTTGGCCTCCGACAGCCAGCGCACGTCGTCGACCTTGCGCAACGCGCTGCGCAGCTTGCGGCGAAGGATCGCGAACTCGACGGTCTTCGCAATGAACACGGTCCAGGTCGCGAGCGAGGCCAGGGCGAGCCCCATCATCACCGATTTCACCAGGATGTCGGCGGCGAGGAACATCGACCATGGCGACAGATCATGCGGCACGTGAGAGGCCGCCTGCGCCGCGGCCTGACCTGGCTTCTCCGCCTGGTCCCTTGCCTTGTCGGTGGCCGCGTCGGTCACGGCCTCGGTTGCACTGGAGGCCTGCGCGTCGGTAGAGGCGGACGTGGGCGCCTGGTTCGCGGCGGGCGCGGTTGCCGATGGAGCGGTCGCCGCCGAATTAGTTGCCGCGGCAGCCGGCGCAGCCTGAGCCGCTGCGGGCGCGGCCTGGCCGGTGGTCACCTGCTTCGACGTGGCTGCCGCCGGTGCGGAAGGCGCGGGCGCGGCTGTCTGCTGAGCCAGGGCAGCCGGTCCTTGCGCGCTTCTGGCTGCGGTCTGGCTCGTCGGACCTTGTGACGCGCCCTGCGGCGCGGTGGCAGCCTGGCCAGGTCTCGGCGAGGTGGCGGCCTGCTCGGCATGCGCCACGGCGCCGACCGAGACGGCTGCGATCACCGCTCCTACGGAGAGAACGTTCCTGAACATGTTGCTGCACACCCCTTGGTAGTTAATTTGCCTGTCATGCTTCTAATCTCAACGGGGCTGATTTGAGACCGCGCGTCGGCTCAATGCTGAAACGTCGATGCGACGGCGCGGGCTATGCGATGTATCAGATCGATGCGCGCCGACGTGACTTATCGGCACGGATTGATTCGCCGGCGGCTAACTATCTGAAAGCCTTGAACCGACAGGATGCAGCGCACGCGGCGCGTTACGTTGGCAACCAGTGCGGTCACGCAATTGCCGTGGTTCGGACTTGCATCAATTCTAATGAGTTGCCTTCGGCCTGGCGATCGGTGGAACGAGCATGCGCTTGGATCGCGTGCACGCGTCTCGAAAAAATCGCAGGCGATTCGACATCCGAGGTGATGATGTCACGCACGGCTCTGGTGCGACACTGCCGCCGTCAGCGGTCGCAAGGGCGCCCGCCGCGTCCGGATCGGACCTGCCCCTCAGGTCTCCGCCCAGTAGCGGATCAGATTGTGGTAGAGGCCGGTCAACCGCACCATCTCCGGATCGTCCCGGCCCATGCGCTGCGACAATCCCTGGATCGTCGTGTCGAGATCGAAGATCATGCTGCGCGCGAGCGGATCACGGATCATGCTCTGCAACCAGAAGAACGAGGCGACCCGGACGCCGCGCGTCACCGGCGTCACCATGTGCAGGCTCGAGGCCGGATACAGCACGAGATCGCCGGCGGGCAGCTTGACCTCGTGCGATCCGTAGAGGTCCTCGATCACGAGCTCGCCGCCGTCATATTCGTCGGGCTCGGACAGAAACAGCGTGACGGAGAGATCTGTTCGGATGCGCAGCCCGGTCAGCTTGTCGCCGCGCACCGCGTTGTCGACGTGAATGCCGAATTGATGGCCGGCGTCGGCGGCGTAGCGGTTGAACAGCGGCGGAAAGATCTGCTGCGGAATCGCGGCGGCGAGGAAGCGCGGATTGGCGGTCATCGCCGAGATGATGCGGTGGCCGAGCCTGCGCGCGACCTCGCTGTCGGGCGGCAGCTGCTCGTTGCGCTTGACCATGGCCGACTGGGCGCCGGCCGTCGAGCGGCCGTCCTCCCAATCGCTTTCGGCCATGATGTGGCGGAACTCCGCCACATCGTCTTTGCTCAGGATACCGGGGACACAGATCAGCATGAACGCGTCGACTCGATAGGTGCCACCGGTTGTGACCCGTCGGATCGCGCCATCAGAAGCGGCCCGACAGGACGATCGACGCGCTTCTGCCCGGGCCGACGAAGGTGAACGGCGCGGAGCTCTGATAGAAGGCGTCGTAGTAGAGCTTGTCGAAGATGTTGGCGACGAACACCTTGGCGGTCCAATGCTTGTCGAGCTTGGCTTCCGCAAAGGCGTCGAAGCGCCAGTAGCTCGGCAACTCTGTGCCCTGGTTAGCCGCGAGCCAGGTGCCGCCGTAGATCTTGGAGCGGTAGACGGCCTGGCCGCCGATCTCCCAAGTGTCGTTGATCTCGTACTTCGTCAAAAGGCTGAACGACTGGTGTGCGGTGTTGGCGAGCTGCAGGCCGACATTGCTTCTGAACAGCGCCGTGTTGGCCGGCAGGATGTTCGACTTGGTGACCTCCGACTCCATCAGCACGAGGCCGCCGAAGATGCTCCATTTGTCGGTCAGCTTGCCGCCGGCCTGGAGATCGATGCCGCGGATGCGGTAGGCGGCGCCGGCCGAGATGCATGGAACGTTGCCCGAGGTCGCCGTGTAGGGGCACGCCGCCGTCGCAGTCTTGGCGCTGGTGACATTGAAGGATTCGCGGGCATTCTCCTTCTCGGTCTGGAACAGCGCGCCGGTGACCAGCAGGCGCCCATCGAGCAGCTCCCATTTGGTGCCGATCTCGATCGACGTGTTTTTCTCAGGCCCGAACACCTGGTTGGCGCCGCCATTGGTGACCGCCGTCAGGCCGCCATAGGCGGCGCTGAGACCGTCGAACTCCGCGCCGACCGGATTCGACGACGTCGCATAGGCCGCGTAGACGCTGGCATAGGGTACGGGCTTCAAGGTCAGGCCGAGATTGAAGTTTGGCAGGCCGCTGGAGGCGGCCGTGGAGCCCGGCGTGTTGGCGACGCCGTTGACGGTGCCGAAGCCATCGACCCGGACGTCATATTTGTCGTAGCGGACGCCGCCGTTGAGGATCACCAGGTCGCGATAGTTGACGCTGTCGAGCGCATAGACGCTCACCGTGTCGACCCTCAGGTTGGTCGGAAACTGGCTCAGCGACGGAATGCCGAACGGCAAGTTGGTGTACTGCGGATTGAACACGCTCACCCCCGAGAGCGAGCCGTTGCCCGAGAAGGTCAGGCCCTGCTGCTCCGAGGTCAGGCCGGTGTAGCTGTTGATGATGGCCTTTTCCTGCGACACTTCGAGGCCGGCGACCAGCGTGTGCTTGAAAGCGCCGGTATCGAACTTGTAGGTCGCATCGAGCTGATTGGCGAGCACGTCGGTCTGCTGGAAGCGGCTCTGCGGATTGGCGCGGATCACCGAGTTCTGGATCGGGTCGGTGATCGTCGCACCCTCCGGCAGCGTGCCGATGTAGTTCAAGGTAGAACGCGACACCCGGATCTTGTCCGAGATCGTCAGGTCCGGGGTGACCTTCACCTCGGCGTTGACCGTGCCGATGTCCTGGCCGATGCGCTGGAAGTCGCGGTTGGCGAAGCCGTACCAGGCGTTGCGCGGCGAGCCGACCTCCGGGAATGGCGCGCCGGCCACGAGATTGTTCGGCCGGTAGTAAGGCACGCCGAAGTCAGGACGGCCGGAGACCTCGGTGTGGATGTAGTTGGTGGCGAGCGTCACCGTGTCGAGCGGCGTCCATTTGGTGGCGATGAAGCCGCCATTGCGGTTGTCGGTAACGTAGTCACGGCCGGCGACGCCGGCATCCTGGAACAGGCCGCCGACGCGCGCGGCGAAGGTCGGCGTGATCTTCTGATTGACGTCGATCACCACGCGCTTGGTCTGGTCGGTGCCGAGCGTCGTGTCCATGTTGTAGAAGCTGTTCTCGGTCGTGGCCTGCTTGGTCACGATGTTGATCGCGCCGCCGGTGGTGCCGCGGCCGGCGAAGGACGACGCCGGTCCGCGCAGGATCTCGACCTGCTCGGTGAAGAAGTTCTCGCGCACCGAGACGCCGGCGTCACGCACGCCGTCGATGAAGACATCGTTGCGGGCGTCGAAGCCACGGATGAAGAAGCGGTCGCCGAACGCGTTGCCGCCCTCGCCAGTGCCGAGCGTCACGCCGGCGGTGGAGAGCACGGCGGACTTCAGGCTGGTGGAGTTCTTGTCCGCCAGGATTTCCTTGCTCAGAACCGTGACGGTCTTCGGCGTGTTCAGGAGCTTCTCGGGAAACTTGCCCGACGCCTGCAGCCGCTCGCCCTTGTAGTCCGATGCAGGGCTTGAGTACGGGTTGCGGTCGGGCGGCAGGCTGGGCTTCGGCGCGGCGGCCTGCTGTTGCTGCTGCTGGCGCGCGGCACGGCGCATCGCGTCGCGGGCGCGGGTCTGATCGGCCGTCGGACGCGAGGCCTGCGGCTTCGGGCGCGCCACCGGCGCTTCGACCGTGACCGAGGGCAGCGGCGCCTGCTGGGCTTCGGCACTGGAGAATGATGCGACCGCGATCAGGCTCGCGACCGCCGAAACCTTGACGCCGGACATGTCGGCGGAGGGCTCCGCCTCTTGCCAGGATCCCTGCCAGGTCGCTCCCCGCAAGCTCCTCGGAAAGACTGCCTTACCCATGCTCGACCACCCCATTCTTTACGCAAACGCGAGGCTTGTGTTCGTTGAACGCCCGCAGCCGGCGGATGCCAGTTGCGAATGCAAGTCAAGAGGAGGGGTAAAACGGTCCAAATCGGGTTCCGCTCATGGCCGGAATGCGAAAAGTTTCCAACGATTTCTGCTAATGACAATTGATCGCAAAACGTCGCATTGCCGCAACAGCTAGACCGTTCTGGTTGTTGATCGTCGTGTGCTTCAATCCTTGATCACCAGAAAACCGGCCTTTCATACCGCTCGTAGACCGGGATACCTGCGTCGGAATGTCCCAGGCTGCGGCGTATCGTCTCGTTCTCGCACCCGCCGCAGCCGTGAGCTGCGGCGGGAATTCGGCGATACTGTCGCCTGTCTGGGATCGACCCGCTCAGAACTTCGCTGTGGTGATCACATAGAAGGCGCGCCCCGGAGCGACCGCGGTGAATGGCACGTTGCTGCGGTAGAAGGTGTCATAATAAAGCTGGTTGGTGAGGTTCTGGGCGTAGAGCTTCGCGCTCCAGTTCTTGTCGAACTGCTTCTCGATGAAGGCATCGAACCGCCAATAGCTCGGCAGCTCGTTGCCGGTATTGGCCGCGAAGGTGCCTCCGTACACTTTCGAGCGGTACACCGCCTGGCCGCCGATCTCCCAGCCGTCGTCGAACTTGTATTTGGACAGCACGCTCAGCGACTGGTGCGCGATATTGGCGAGTTGCAGGCCGACATTGGAGGCGACGCCGCTCTCGGTGACCTTGGACTGCATCAGCACCAGCCCGCCGAACACGCTCCAGCGATCGGTGATCTTGCCTTCGGCTTCGAGATCGAAGCCCTGGATGCGATAGGCGGCGCCGGAGGTGAGCAGGCCGTTGACGGTCTCGCGGGCATTGTCCTTGGTGGTCTGGAACAGCGCGCCGGTCAGCAGCAGATGGCGGTCGAACAGCTCCCATTTGGTGCCGACCTCGGCACCCTTGTTGCGCTCCGGCCCGAGAATGATGGTGCTGTTCGGCGGAATACCGCCGTAGTCGGTCGCGGTGCCGTCGAGCTCGGAGCCGAACGGGTTGGCCGAGGTCGCATAGGCGGCGTAGAGGCTGCCGATCGGCATCGGCTTGTAGACGAGACCGACATTGTAGTTGATCAGGTCGGAATCGACGGTCGCCGAGGCCGTGTTATTCGACGAGCGCATGGCATAGCCGTCATAGCGCAGGCCGGTGGAGAGGATCAGCGTGTCACGCCAGTTCGCGGTGTCGATGACATAGGCACTCTTGCTGTCGACGTCGTAGCGCGTCGGGTTTCCGGTCAGATAGCCCACGGTCGTGAACGGCAGGTTGGTGTAGCCCGGGCTGTACATGTTCTGCAGCGTCAGCGCGCCGCTGCTCGTGCCCTGCGCGCCGAAGGCCTCCGATGTCAGGCCGGCGTAGCGGTCGATGGAGATATTCTCCTTCGAGAACTCCGTGCCCACCACGGTCGTATGCTTAACCGGCCCGGTGTCGTATTTGAACGTCAGATCGTTCTGGTTGCTCCAGTTGTCGACGAGCTGATAGCGGCTCTGCGGGCTTGCCGTGAATGTCCATTTGGTCGGATCTGGGCTTGCCGTCTGCGCCGCGGTGGTGTTCGGCAGAGTGCCGATGTAGTTCAGCTCGGAATGCTCGCCGCGCAGCTTGCTTGAGAAGGTGACGGAGTCGCTGAGCTTGAGCTCGCCGACCAGCGTGCCGAAATCCTGCCGCGCCGCCTGGAAGTCGCGGTTGAGAAAGCCGTACCAGGTGTTGCGCGGGATGCCGGCCGAGGTGACCGGGATGTTGCCCTGCTTGTAGAACGGCACGCCGAAATCGGGATAGCCGGACAGATCGGTGTGGACGTAGTTGGTCGTCACCTTCAGCGAATCGTTCGGCGTCCACTTCGTCGAGATGAAGCCGCCCCAGCGGTCGTCGGTGACGTGGTCTCGGCCCGCGACATTGGCGTCCTGGAACAGGCCGCCGGTGCGCACGGAGAAGGTCGGCGAGATCTTCTGGTTGACGTCGAGCGTGACGCGCTTGGTCTGGTCCGTGCCGATGGTCGATTCCGCGTTGTAGAAATTGCGGTCGCCGGCCTGCTTGGTGATGATGTTGATGGCGCCCCCGGCGGTGCCGCGGCCGGCATAGGCCGAGGCCGGACCGCGCAGGATCTCGACCTGCTCGGTGAAGAAGTTCTCGCGCACAGACACGGCGGGATCGCGGATGCCGTCGATGAAGATGTCGTTGCGCGCATCGAAGCCGCGGATGAAGAAGCGGTCGCCGAACGCGTTGCCGCCCTCGCCGGAGCCGAGCGTGACGCCCGCCGTGGAGCGGCCGACCTCTTTCAGCGTGGTGATGTGCTTGTCCTCCATCACCTCCTTGCTCATCACGGTGATCGTCTTCGGCGTGTTGACCAGCTTCTCGGTGAACTTGCCGGACGCGACGCGGTCGACCTTGTAGGGCGCGGCGGCGTCGGCATAGGGGTTGGCGTCGGGCGGCGTCTGCGGGCCGGCCGGCGGCTTCTGCTGTTGTGGCTGGCGCGCGGCGCGCCGCAGGGCGCTGCGGGCACGCACCTGATCGGCCGACGGCCGCGAGGCCGATGGCTTGGCTCGCGCGGCCGGCGCTTCGACGGTGACGGAGGGCAGAGGCGCTTGCTGAGCTTCAGCGCCCGAGAACGACGCCACCGCGATCAGGCCCGCGACGGCAGACACCGTCGCCCCGGAAATCTCGGACCCCGCATCCGATGACTGCGCGACACGCCCGCGCAAGCTTGCTGGAAAGACAGCTCGACCCATGCTCGACCACCCCAATGTCTATTCAAGGACTGAATTCTGTTCGTCACATCGACAACTGGACTGTTCCAATCGCGAATGGCTCTCAAAAAGTCCTTGAATTGGGTCGAAACGTCGGTCGGTCGATGGCCAGACTAGGAATATATTACCTAATGCATGTGATAATGAGTCGCATCTGAAATGTTGCCGCAGTTTTCCGGCGGGACATACCCGCGCGATCAGCGTCGCTCGACAATGATCGCGACCGGTCCGCCACCGTCCGGTCCCTGGTGCTCGGCCCCGCCGGACACGAACAGATCGGTGAAGCCGAACAGCCCCGCCAGCGCCCCGCCGACGAACGCACGGGCATGCCGTGTGGAGGAGACGTCGCTGTCGTCCAGCATCGTGTGCCTGAGCCCCCGCACCTTCCCGCTCTGCGCCGCCTCCGCCTTGGCCAGCACCGCGGCGATCCGGCCGCGCGACGCCGCCGGCAGCTGGCCGGGGCCATCGAGGCCGAGCCGGCTGAGCGCGGCGCGGGCCGGCTCGATGTCGATCGCATCCCGCATCACGCCGTGATCGATCGCGAGCGGGCCGGTCCACCGTGCCGACATGCCGGCGACCATAATCTCATGGTCGAGCAGTTCGACGCCGCCCGAGGTCGCCGCACGCTCGCTGTAGCGGCTGTAATCAGCGCAGATATCAGCATCGGACAGCTCATCGAAGGCCAGCTCGCCGAGCGCGACCGCAACGCCGAGCGCCGAGGCCCCACGGGAAAATCCCATCGATTTCAGCGTGTCACGCACGGCGGTGCGCGCACCCCGCGCCTCCGCCGCCTCGATCCGCTCCATCGTCAGCAGCGGGCATTTCACCTGGACATAGTGCACGTCGGCGGGATCCTCGATGCCGGCATCGGCCATCGCCGCACGCACGCCGGCGGCGACCTGCGCGACCTGCTGCATGCGGCCGAGATGCTCGCCGGGAAGCGTCGGCGTTCGCGCCCGGCCGAGAGCCAGCGAGGTGCCGAAGGCGCGCGGCCCGTCGTCGCCGGTTCGCGCCTCGAACACGATCATGTGCGGCGACAACGCGCCCTCGGTGCCGCCGGACATCACCATCGCGATCTGCCGGACGGCGTCGGCTTGAAGATGGCGGCCGAGCAGTGTTTCGAGCGAGCGCACCGCGAAGGCGCGGGTGAAGTCGTTGACGCAGCCATTGCCCTCGGTCTTGCCAAGGATGGCGACGATGCCGGCCGGGTCGATCGCGCCGCTGACGATCGCGGCCTCGAGCGCGCCGACATCATCGGGGCTTCGCATCGGCAGGCGGTGAACATGAGCGCGGCGCAAGGGGGTCGGCATGGACGGACTCCGAAAAGTTCTGGCCTGCCACCCTAGGCGATCACGACGCTCTGCGCGACGCTGCCGCCAGCCGCACGGCGTGTTATCGTCCAGCCTTGTCGTCTCGTGAATTCACCCGGTGCCCCATGCCTCTCTGGACCTGCTTTCAATGCGGCGCGCAGTTTCCCGACACGCCCGCGCCGCCTGCCCATTGCGTCGTCTGCGAGGACGAGCGGCAATATGTGAACTGGAGCGGCCAGCGCTTTCTCAGCCGCGAGGAACTGGCGGAGCGGCATCCGGTGGTCTGGCGCGAGGATCTCGGCCTTATTGGTCTCGCGCTCGAGCCCTCCTTCGCAATCGGTCAGCGCGCGCTGCTGATTCCCGTGCCGGACGGCTGCGTGATGTGGGATTGCATCCCCTTGGCGACGGAGGCAGCGATTGCTCATGTCCGCGCGCTCGGCGGGCTCAAGGCGATCTCCGTGTCACATCCTCATTACTATGGCGCGGTGGCCGATTGGAGCGCGGCCTTCGGCGACGCTCCGATCTATCTGCATGGCGATGACGCCGCCTTCGTCACCCGGCCGCATTCCGCCGTCGTGCCCTGGAGCGGCGATCGTCTCGCCATTTCGGACGACGTTGTGCTGCTGCGGACCGGCGGACATTTCGCCGGCGCGACCATCCTGCACTGGCGCAAGGGCGTCGACGGCAAGGGCGCGCTGTTCACCGGTGATATCGCGATGGTCGCCATGGACCGCCGCCATGTCAGCTTCATGTATTCCTATCCGAACTACATCCCGCTCGGCTCCGCCGCGGTGCGCCGCATCGCCGATGTCGTCGCGCCGCTGGCGTTCGATCGCATCTACGGCGCGTGGTGGCAGAAGAACATCGCCGAGGATGCGAAGCGCGCATTCGACCGCTCCGTGACGCGCTATCTCGCCGCCATCGCATAAGCTCGACGGGCCGTTGCATGTCCTCCCGGTGGTAACGCTGTCGCTGAGCCGCGCGCAGCGTCGAGTCCGGCTCTTGACCCTCATGGTAAGGAGCGTCGCCCTTGCGACGCGTCTCTTCAAATGCGATAGCCCTCGCCCACTGGCGCCGTGTCCTTCGCGACGCTTGACTGCGCCAAGCTCCTCAAAGGTGAGGATTGGGAGCGGTCCGATGTGCCGGGAACACTCTCACTGCTCGCACTGATCCCTGAGCATGCCGACCACGTTATCCCGCTGAAGGCGACCTAGCCGTCGCCCGGGAGACATCGTGCAGGAGACATCGTCATGCAACGCATCGCGCCAGGGCCGGGACAGGAATCAGTCTGGGACTATCCGCGGCCGCCACGGCTGGAGCGCTGCGTGGCGCGCCTGCACGTGATGTTCGCTGGTGTCACGATCGCCGACACCGACGCGGGCTTTCGCGTCCTGGAGACCAGCCATCCCCCGGTCTACTACATCCCTCAGCGGCATATTGCGATGCAATGGCTGCGGCCCGCCGCGGGCCGCTCGTTCTGCGAGTTCAAGGGTTTTGCCAGCTACTGGACGATCGAGGTCGAGGGCCGCGTCGCCGAGCAGGCCGCCTGGAGCTATCAGCAGCCAACGCCGCCGTTTGCGCCGATCGCCGGGCATCTCGCCTTCTACGCTTCGCGCGTCGATGCCTGCTTCGTCGGCGACGAGCGTGTTGCGGCGCAAGAGGGCGATTTCTACGGCGGCTGGATCACCTCGCGCGTGGTCGGACCGTTCAAGGGCGCACCAGGGACACGGTACTGGTAGACGGCGAGATCGGATGAACCGCGGCGACGGATTGATCGTATAGTACAGTGTGGTCGGCGGTCCATTTTGCACCGCGATCACGGGCGGGACTGGCGAAATGTCCAGATGTCCCGTCCGACCTCCCTGTCCGCGACGTCCGAGGGCACGCCATGCGACGGCTGATGAAGTTCCTGCATACGATGGGCGCAATCGGCATGATGGGCGCAATGGCCTGCCTTGTGGTCCTGCTCGGCCTCATCCCGCAGCCTTCGGTGTCCCTGGCGCATTACGCCGAAATGCGCGCGGCCATGGGCGCCATCGTGCGCTACGTGTTCTTCCCCTCGCTCGGTCTCACCTTGATCGCGGGTCTGCTCGCCATCGCCGTCAACCGCGCGCTGCACAGCGCCGGCTGGGCGCTCGCCAAGCTCGCCTCCGGCATTCTCGTGTTCGAATGGGGCTTTGCCGCCGTACAGGGTCCGATGCAGGAAGCCGCCGAAGAAGCGGCCCGGGCCGTCGCCGGCCAGATCGACCCGGCGACGCTCGCCCCCAATTTCGGCACCGAGCAGGGCGCCATCTGGGTCATGCTCGGCGTCGCCACGGTGAATGTCATCCTCGGCGTCTGGCGCCCGCGGTTTACCAACCTGCCGGATTGAACAGCCTCTGCACGCTCCGAACCGCGCCATCCGACCTTGATGTGATCCCGCGGCGCGGCCGTCGGCGCGCACCGGCACGAGCTGTTTGGAACTATCCCCCCGCGCAGCGAGCATTGTTAGTTCAACCACCAACATGAATTCTCGTTAAAGCGGCAACGTTTGCCGCGACGGCACGTTTGATGGACACCAGCAGCGCCGCTCTCCGCAAACTTCCGATCGAGGATCACGTCCATGAACGTCAGCGAATTCGTTTGGCATCGCCTGTCCGAATGGGGTCTCCACCGTGTCTATGGATATCCCGGCGACGGGGTCGGCGGGCTGGACGTTGCGCTCGACAAGGCAAAGGACGTGATGAGCTACGTCCAGGTGCGGCACGAGGAGATGGCCGCGTTCATGGCTTCCGCACATGCCAAGTTCACCGGCCAGGTCGGGCTCTGCTACGCCACCTCCGGGCCCGGCGCGATCCATCTCCTGAACGGGCTGTACGATGCGAAGATGGATCACGTCCCCGTGGTCGCTCTGGTCGGCCAGGCGGCGCGGGCCTCGATCGGCGCGAACTATCAGCAGGAGGTCGACCTCAAGACGCTGTTCAAGGATGTCGCGGAATATGTGGAACAGGCAAGCGTGCCGGAGCAGGTCCGCCATCTCGTCGACCGCGCGGTCCGCATCGCTCATACGCGACGAACGGTGACCTGCATCATCCTGCCGAAGGATCTGCAGGAGATGGACTATGAGGATCCGCCGCTCACCCACGGCACGACGCACACCGGCCTCGGCTATGCCGGGCCGGCGCAGGTTCCGGAGGATGCGCAGCTGCGCGCGGCCGCGGAGGTGCTGAACAGCGGCCGCAAGGTCGCGATGCTCATTGGCGCCGGCGCGCTCGACGCGACGGACGAGGTGATCGCCGTGGCCGAGCGGCTGCAGGCCGGTGTCGCGAAAGCGCTGCTCGGCAAGGCCGCGGTGCCCGACGATCTGCCGTTCGTCACCGGCTCGATCGGCCTGCTCGGCTCCAAGCCGAGCTGGGACATGATGAAGTCCTGCGACACCTTCCTGATGGTCGGCTCGGCGTTCCCCTATAGCGAGTTCCTGCCGAAGCCGGGCGATGCGCGCGGCGTGCAGATCGACATCGACGGCACGCGGCTCAGCCTGCGCTATCCGATGGAGGTCAATCTCGTCGGCGACAGCGCGGCGACGTTGCGCGCGCTGCTGCCGCTCTTGGAGCAGAAGCCGAAGGACGGCTGGCGCAGCGGCATCGAGGACGGCGTTCGCGACTGGTGGTCGACGCTGGAGCGCCGCGCGATGGATTCGGCCGATCCACTCAATCCGCAGCGCGTGTTCTGGGAGCTGTCGCCTCGCCTGCCCGATAATGCGATCATCACCGCCGATTCCGGCTCGGCCGCCAACTGGTACGCGCGCGACCTGAAGATCCGGCGCGGCATGAAGGCGTCGCTGTCCGGCGGCCTCGCCTCGCTCGGCGCCGGCACGCCCTACGCGCTCGCCGCCAAGATGGCCTATCCCGAGCGCACCGTGATCGCCTGCATGGGTGACGGCGCGATGCAGATGAACGGGCTGAACGTGATGATCACGATCGGCAAATATTGGCGCGAGTGGAGCAACCCGCGCCTCATCGTGCTCGTGCTCAACAACCGCGATCTCAACCAGGTCACCTGGGAGGAGCGCATCCAGCTCGGCACCGGCAAGACGCTCTCGACGCAGAGCATCCCGGACTTCTCCTACCATCGCTATGCCGAGCTGATCGGCCTCAAGGGCATCTTCGTCGACGATCCCGAGCACGTCGGCGCCGCCTGGGACGAAGCGCTCGCGGCCGACCGGCCCGTCATCCTCGAAGCCTACACCGATCCGAACGTGCCGCCGCTGCCGCCACATATCACGCTGAAGGATGCCAAGAACTTCATCAGCATGATTCCGTCGGAGCCGGAGCTCGGCAGCGTGCTGAAGAACAGCGCCAAGGAGCTCGTCACCAGCATCCTGCCGGGGAAAGACTGATGCGCGCGACCGTTCCGATCGAGAGCGTCGCTGTCGGCGCCTTCGAGATTCCGACCGACCGGCCGGAGGCCGACGGAACGATCAGCTGGACGTCGACGACGCTGGTGCTGGTCGAAGTGTTCGCCCGCGGCAAGATCGGCATCGGCTACACCTATGCCCATGCCTGCATCGGCCGGCTGATCTCCGACACGCTCGCGCCGCTGGTCGAAGGCAGCGACGCGCTGGCGCCTGAACACACCTGGGCCGTGATGCAGCGCGCGATCCGCAACCTCGGCCGGCAAGGTCTTGTGGCCACCGCGATCTCGGCTGTCGATACCGCGCTCCACGATCTCAAGGCGCGGCTGCTGGATCTGCCGCTCTGCGCGCTGCTCGGCAGCTTTCGCCAGGAGATCCCGATCTACGGCAGCGGCGGCTTCACCAGCTATTCGGACGAAGAGCTGCGCCGCCAGCTGGCCGGATGGGTGTTCGAAGAGCGCTGCGCCTGGGTCAAGATGAAGGTCGGCTCCGAGCCCGCGCGCGATCCGCATCGAGTCGAGGTGGCGCGGCTGGCGATCGGCGAGCGCGCCGCGCTGTTCGTCGATGCCAACGGCGCCTATTCGCCCAAGCAGGCGTTGGGACTCGCGCAGCCGTTAGCGGATCTCGGCGTGAGCTGGCTCGAGGAGCCGGTGTCGTCGGATGATCTGCCTGGACTGCGCCTGGTGCGCGAGCGCGCTCCCGCGGGCATGGACGTGGCCGCCGGCGAATACAGCTACACGACGGACCAGGTGCGGATGATGCTGCAGGCGGGCGCGGTCGATGTCCAGCAGGCCGACATCACCCGCTGCGGCGGCGTCACCGGCTTCCGGCAGATCGCCGCGCTGTGCGATGCCTTCCACACCGATCTCTCCGGCCATTGCGCGCCGTCCTTGCATCTGCACGCCGCCTGCGCCGCGCCGCGGCTGCGCCACCTCGAATGGTTTCACGACCATGTCCGCATCGAGCACATGCTGTTCGACGGCGCGCCGCAGCCGAAGGACGGCAGGATCCGTCCCGACCTCAGCCGTCCCGGCCATGGCCTGACATTCAAGCACGCCGATGCGGCGCGCTACGCCGTGAGTGCGACATGAGCAACGACACCAATTGGCTGGTGGGAGCCGGCCTCGCCATCGCCGCGACGGCGATGCTGCAACCGCGGCGTCGGACCACACTCGCACGGCCGACAGCGAGTCTGCCGCCACGCACAGGCCCGCATCCACGCGCCTCCGTCCGCGCCGCGCGCCGGCTGAACCGCGCCGCGGGCATGCTGGCCGCCTCGGTGCTGGCCGACAGCGGCGTCGAGCATTATCGCGGCTCGTTCAAGAACAAGGCGATGGTCACGCCGCTCGCCGTGGCAGCTTTGACGCTGGCGATAAGCGCGCACGGCACCGCCGACAGGCGGCCCTGGGCGCACCGGCTGCGCGACGGCAGCTATGTGCTCGCCGCCGCCACCGGTCTCGCCGGCACCGGCTTCCATGTCTACAACGTGACCAGGAAGGTCGGCGGCTTCAGCTGGCAGAACCTGTTCTACGGCGCGCCGCTCGGCGCTCCGATGGCCATCCTGCTGTCCGGTCTGCTCGGCTTCTGCTCCGAGCGCGTGCGCGACACCAGCCGCGCGCAGCGGCCGCATGTGTTCGGCCTGCCGGCCGCGCGCACCATCGCAGCCGTCACCGCGGCCGGACTGCTCGGCACGTCGGGCGAAGCCGGTCTGCTGCATTTCCGCGGCGCGTTTCACAACCCGTTCATGGCCGCGCCCGTGACCCTGCCGCCGATCGGCGCCGCGCTGCTGTTCAACGCCGCGGCGCGCGACCCGCACGATGAGCAGGATCGAAGACATCCGCTGACGCGCGCCTGGATGTGGCTGCTGGCCGCCATGGGGTTCATCGGCGTCGGCTTCCACGCCTATGGCGTGTCGCGCAATATGGGCGGATGGCGCAATTGGAGCCAGAACATCCTGGCGGGCCCGCCATTGCCGGCGCCGCCGAGCTTCACCGGGCTGGCGCTCGCCGGCCTCGCCGCGCTGGGACTGATGCGGGAGCATCCCGATGCATGACCGTTCGCACCCCGCCCTTCCGAACCGCTATCCGCACTACGACGTGCTCGCCAAGCGCAACGGAGCGTCGTGGAACGACAAGACGCGCGAGGTGATCGCCGAACGCCTGTCGGTCACGGCAACGCCGCTGTTCTTCTCGACCAGCGAATTCCTGCTGCTCGAAGCGATCGCGGCGCGAATCGTTCCGCAGCCATCGACACGGCCGCCGATCCCTGTGGCCGCGCTGGTCGATCGCAAGCTGCACGGCGACATCGCCGACGGCTATCGGACCGATGGCATGCCCCGCCACCGCGAGGCATGGCGGCGCGGCCTTCACGCGCTCGAGGCGGAGGCGCTCGCAGCGTTCCAGCGGCCCTTCGTCGAGCTGTCCGAAGCGACGCAGGACGAATTGCTTCGCCACGCCGAAGCCGGCGCGTTGAAGGCCGCCGACTGGGGCGACATGCGCTGCGACGGTTTCTTCAAGCGTCGGCTGCTGCACGATATCGTGCTGGCCTATTACGCCCACCCGACCGCGTGGAGCGAGATCGGCTGGGGCGGCCCCGCCAGCCCACGCGGCTATGTGCGCCTCGATGTCAACGACCGTGATCCGTGGGAGCCCGCCGAGGCGGAGCTTGGCCGCGAGCAAGACGCCGCAAGGATCAACCGACATGTCCGATGATCCGCAAACAACGCCCCGCGCCATCGAAGGCCGCGCGCCCGACGTGTTCCGCCCCGGCGGTTGGGTGCCGATGCGCTGCCACCGCGACGAGGACGACGTCGATTTCGTCATCGTCGGCACCGGCGCCGGCGGCGGCACGCTCGCCTGCAAGCTCGCCGAATACGGCTTCTCCGTCGTCGCGCTCGACGCCGGCCCCTACTTCCGGCCGCTCGAGGATTTCGCCTCCGACGAGTCCGAGCAGACCAAGTTGTACTGGACCGACGATCGCATCAGCGACGGCGCCAATCCGCTGCAGCTCGGCAGCAACAACAGCGGCAAGGCGGTGGGCGGCTCGACCGTGCACTTCGCGATGGTGTCGCTGCGCTTCCGGCCCGAATGGTTCAAGTCGCGCACCCTGCTCGGCTACGGCGCCGACTGGCCGATCGATTGGCGCGAGATGTGGCGCTACTACACCGAGGTCGAGCAGGCGCTGAAGATCTCAGGTCCCATCACCTATCCCTGGGGACCGAAGCGGCCGCGCTATCCCTATCGCGCCCATCCGCTCAACGCCGCCGCCCGCGTGCTCGCCAGAGGTTGCGAGGCGCTCGGTGTCTCCTGGACCGAGACCCCGCTCGCAACGTTGTCCGCTCCGCGCGGCCTCGCGCACCCCTGCGTCTATCGCGGCTTCTGCGTCGCCGGCTGCTCGACCAACGCCAAGCAGAGCGCGCTCGTGACCTGGCTTCCGCGCGCGCTCGCCGCCGGCGCCGAGATCCGCGATCTTGCGATGGTCGGACGCATCGAGGTCGACGGCCATGACCTCGTGACCGGCGTCCACTATCACCGCCAGGGTCGCTGGCACTTCCAGCGCGCCCGCAACGTCGTCGTCGCCGGCTACGCGATCGAGACGCCGCGGCTGCTGCTCAACTCGGCCACCGATCACCATCGCGACGGCCTCGCCAACAGCTCGGGCCTGGTCGGACGATATCTCATGACGCAATCCAACCAGGCGGTGTGGGGCACGATGGATGACGAGATCCGCTCCTACAAGGGGCCGCCCTCGCTCGCCATCACCGAGCACTGGAACTACGAAGACAAGGGCAAGGATTTCTTCGGCGGCTACGCCTATATGAGCCAGGGCCCGCTGCCGCAGCTGTGGGCCAACACGCTCGCGCAGGCGCGCGGGCTGTGGGGCGCGCGCCTGGTCGAGGAGATGACCAACTACAATCACGTCGCGGGCCTCAAGATCGTCGGCGAGATGCTGCCGCAGGAGCGCAATCGCGTCACCCTGGCCGACGAGGTCGATCAGTACGGCCTGCGCATCCCGCGCGTCACCTACTCCTGGTGCGACAACGACCGGCGGCTGATCGAGCACTCGCTGGCCTTCATGACGCGCGCGCTGCAGGCGGCGGGCGCCAAGGACATCTGGACCCAGGACGACGACACCTGCCATCTCAACGGCACGGCACGGATGGGCGACGACCCGCGCTCGAGCGTCGTCGACGCCGATTGCCGCAGCTGGGACATTCCCAATCTCTGGATCTGCGACGGCTCGGTGTTTCCGACCGTCGGCGGCGTCAATCCCTCGCTGACCATCCAGGCCATCGCCTGCCGCACTGCGGACCGCATCCGCGCCATGGCGCGGCGCGGCGAGCTTGCCGGAAAGCCTTCGTCAAGCGCGAGAATGACAACGACTGCAGCAGTCTCCTGACTGCTGCGCGCTCTTGCCCGCGCAAAACGCCCGTCGTGTTACTTTGCCGCATTCCGTCGGGCAAATCCGGCCTTGTGTCGTCGGGCAAATCAGATCGATGCTCCCCGGCGTCTTCCGCTCACAGAAGGGGCGTTTCGCGATCGTCACGGACCGTGGAGCGGGAGATGCGGTGGCCGCGTGGGGTCGGCGTGCGCGTTTCGCGTGCGGACGAACGAGCCCTTCGCGGGCGGTCAAGCCGTGTGGTCCCGACACCCCGACGCTGGTGTCTTGGTTGGCGACATCCCGATGACGGGGGCAAGCAAGCCCGGTCCCCTGGGAGAGCACGGAGCAGCCGTAAAACCCATCGCGCAGGGAAGGCCGGTTGTTCGGCCAATCCTGTGGTGACTGCCGCCTGCTTTTTTTGTTGCAGGCGGGCCATGGGTGCGGCCTGCACCCGGCCTTCCCTGCGCCCTTCTTCTCGAAGGGCGTGCCTGAGAGCAAAGCTCGGACGCGCAAACGCGCCGCGAGGCTGAGGAGCCATGTCGTGTCGGCGCGAGGTCGACCACAACCCCAGATCGCACGTCATGCGACGACACGCCCCGCACAGAAGATCAATCAATCCGTCATCACGACGACAATCAGCCGGTGCTATCGCCCCGCCTCTTCGAACACGATCGAGGAGGATCGATCCATGAAGATTCGTTTTCTAGCGAGCGCATTGGCCTTCGGCTGCTCCGCGCTGCTCGGCAGTCCGTTACAGGCGGCAAGCGGCACGTTCAACACGCTGACCTACAACGTCGCGGAGACGCCGACCGCTTATAACGGCGGCAGCGATGCGCATTCGAAGCTGATCAGCTGCTATCTGCGCCAGTTCGGCATCGTCAACGTGCAGGAGGATTTTCTCTGGCACGCTGCGCTATACGACACCTGCGACGACCATCCCTATCGCACGCCGACCTCGGGCACCGCCGGCATCGGCGATGGCCTCAACACGCTGAGCCGCTATGGGTTCGACGATCTCGACCGCGTGACCTGGGACAAGCGCGCAGACTCCGACGCGCTCACGCCGAAGGGCTTTTCGCTGGTGCGCACCCGCCTCGCCGAGGGCGTCTATCTCGACTTCTACAATCTCCATGCCCAGTCCGGCACCTCGTCGACCGATCTCGCCTATAGCGAGAACGACGTCCAGCAGTTGCTGACCTACATCGAGGCGAATTCCGCCGGCAATACCGTGATGGTGATGGGCGACACCAACACGCGCTACACGCGCGCGGGCCAGAACATGTGGGAGTTCCTGCATCACGGCTTCAGCGACGCCTGGATCGAGGCGGTGCGGGGCGGCAGCGTCCCGCCGGTTGGCGACGCGCTGGTCTGCGGCAGCACGCAGACGGCGCGGCCCGATTGCGAGATCGTCGACAAGGTGCTGTGGCGCAACAATGGCTTCCTCAATCTGCAGGCCTCGTCCTATGTCGACCGGCAGGACGCGCTGGATGCCAGCGGCGCGCAGCTCTCCGACCATCATCCGATCGAAGTGAATTGGAGCTTCTCGACGGCGGCGAACCGCCGCCTCAGTGATCAGTTCGGCGGTCCGCACGGGACGAGCTACAACGATGTCTCGGCGCTGCCGGCCAATCCGGTGCCGAGCAAGCTGACCATCCGCACCGGCAGCCGCGTCGATCAGGTCGAGCTGACGCTGTCCAACGGCTACGTGTTCAGCCATGGCGGCACCGGCGGCACGGCGCAGAGCCTGACGCTCGCCAGCGGCGAATATCTCACCTCGGTCAATCTGTGCAGCGCGCAGTATCAGGGCCACACCCGCATCTTCTGGGTCTCGTTCGCCACCAGCACGGGTCGCATGCTTGCGGGCGGCGCCACGACATCGAGCTGCACCAGCTACACTGCGCCGGGCGGCTGGCAGATCACTGGCTTTCACGGCCGCTCCGGCGACGGGGTCGACAAGCTCGGCGTCGTCTATGCGCCAGTGTCGACCGGTGCTGTGCCGGCGCGACAGCCGGTTCGCATCGTCAACCGCACCTCGGCGCTGTGCATGGACATCAACGGTGGGACGGCGGCGAACGGCACCGCCGTGATCCAGTGGTACTGCAACGGCGGCGCCAACCAGACCTGGAGCTATGACGAGACCAGCGGCATGATCCGCAGCATGCAGGATCCGCATTATTGCCTCGACAACAACGGGACGTATGGCGATGGCGCGCAGCTGATCATCTGGACCTGTACCGGCAACAACAACCAGCGTTTCCGCTACGATGCCGCCGCCGGCACGATCGCGGTGCGCAGCTATCCGGTCGAGATCATCAGCCAGAACGGCACCTCCGTCGGCAACCAGCTGTTGACGGCCACTGCCTCGGCCGCAGGCACGCAAGCATGGACCTTGACGCCCTGACCAGCGCCGCAACCAGGACCCGGACGGCGCCGCGCCGCCCGGGTCTTCGCCGCGCGCTGGCGCAAAGTCGGCCGCGACGGCTGTCAAACCACCGTCACGAAACTTCAACAGAAGGAAGCCGTCTCGGAGCGATCGTGGTGCCACGAAACTTGACGTCGCGCGCGGTCCTGAAGCCGGCCCGGCGAGCCGCGCTCGACGACAGATCACGCAGACCACAGAGATCGTCTCTTGACCGAAGCCCTTGATGCAAATCCGCGCGCTGCCGAGCTGATCAAGAGGACGCCAGACCTGCGGACCTCGCAGGCGAGCACCATCGGCCAACCGCCGCTCAAGGCCTTGCAGCTGCTCACCGCCGCCTCCGGCCTCGCCGGCCTGGGCTACGAGATCGTCTGGACCCGGCAGCTAGCGCTCGCGCTGGGCACGGAGATGATGGCGGTGCTCGGCGCGATCGCCGGCTTCTTCGCCGGCCTCGCGCTCGGGGCTTTCGTCCTCGATCGCCACATTCGCCAGGCGCCGCAGGCGCATCGGGTCTACGCCATTCTGGAGGCGGTCATTGGCGTCTGGGGTGTGTGCGCGATCTGGCTGCTGCCGGCGAGCGCTCGCGCGCTCGCGCCGCTGCTGGGCACTTCCCCCTCACCGGTGCTGCTGTGGACTGCAAGCTTCCTGCTGCCGACGCTGGTGCTGCTGCCGGCGACGGTGGCGATGGGCGGTACGCTCACGGCGCTCGAGCGGATGATGTCGGCCGCGCGTGGCGACGGCACGGTCAGCGCGGGCGTTTATGGCGCGAACACCGCCGGCGCCGTAGCCGGCACGCTGCTGTCGACCTTCGTGCTGATCCCGACGCTTGGGCTCGCGACGACGCTGCTCGTGCTCGCGGCTGTCAACGCAGCCTGTGCGTTGATAGCGCTGCGGCTCGGCCGCTCCGCGAACGCAGCGGACCCCGAGCCCGATCAGCGTCGCAGGATGCCCGGCTTGCGCGTCACCGTGACGCTGTTCGTCACCGGCATCCTCGGCATCGCGTTCGAAGTGCTGGTGGTGCGCTTGGCCGCGCAGATGATGCAGGACACTGTCTATAGCTTCGCCTGCCTGCTGGCGGCCTATCTGCTCGGCACCGCCCTCGGCGGCCTCATCTGGCAGCGCGTCCGCCTCAGATTGGACGTGGGCACGCCGGGATTGCTCGCCGCGGTCGCTCTCGCCTGTCTCGGCACGGCGCTGCTCGCGCCGGTGATGGCTGGTGTTGCCGACCAGATCACCGATTATGGTGTCACCGGCGAACTCGGCATCGCATTGCTGCTGTTTCTGCTGCCGTCCATGGCAATGGGCGCGCTGTTCGGCGAGCTGATGCAGCAGGTGCGCGACATCAACGGGTCGGTCGGCCGGGCGGTCGGCATCAACAGCGTGGGCGCGGCGATTGCGCCGCTCGTCGCGGCGCAACTGCTCATTCCGACATGCGGCAGCTGGCTGGCGCTGGTGCTGGTCGCACTTGCCTATCTGCTCCTGCTGCAGCCCAACCGGGCCGCGCTGCGCTTGGCCGTGGTGCCGGCGCTGCTCGGGCTCGCGCTCGTCTGGCGGCCGGCGCCGACGCTGGTCAAGGTACCGCCGGGCGGCAAGCTCCTCGCATTGCGCGAAGGACCGATGGCGACGGCCAGCGTCGTCGACGATGCCTCGGGCGCCCGCTATCTCGAGGTCAACGGCCATTTCAGGATGGGCGGCACCAGCTCCGCGCGCTCCGATTTCCGCCAGGCCGCGCTGCCGCTGCTGCTGCATCCGTCACCGCGCAACGCGCTGTTTCTCGGCGTCGGCACCGGCGCCACCGTGCTCGGCGGCGCGCAGATGCCGGAGGTCGACATCAAGGCCGTCGAGCTGTCGGCCGAGGTGGTGGCGCTGCTGCCGTGGTTCCCCAATCCCGCGGCGAAGCAGCCGATGCCCCCTGTCGCCGTGGCCGACGCGCGGCGCTTCGTCGTCGCGGATGACGCACATTACGACGTCATCGTCGCCGACCTGTTCCATCCCGCGCTGGACGGCAGCGGCGCGCTGTATACGCGCGAGCATTTCGATGCCGTGCGGCGGCGCCTCAGCGACGACGGCGTGTTCTGCCAATGGCTGCCGCTCTATCAGCTCGATGCGCCGTCGCTACGAGTCATCATCAGAAGCTTCCTTGACGTCTTCCCGGACGGCGCCGCGTGGCTGAACCATTACAGCGTGCGCACGCCGATGCTCGCGCTGATCGGGTCGCGCGCTCCGAAAGCGCTCGATCCCGACCGTCTCGCTGTCCGTCTCTCGGATCCGCGGCTGCGTCCGCTGCTCGGTCCGCTCGGCCTCGACCAGCCGATCGACCTGCTCGGCCAATATGTCGCCGGTCCGGCATCGCTTGCGCGCTTTGCAGGTCCCGGGGCCCTCAACACCGACGATTTTCCGTTCGTGACCTTCGATGCCCGGCGCAACGTCACCGCGCTGACCGCGCCGCCGTGGGAGCTGCTGCTGACCGTGATCGGTCAAGCCGGGACCGACGCAACCGAATTGCTCGATTCGACGCAGCGCGCCGCCTGGCAGCAGCGCCTCGCAGCCTATTGGCAGGCGCGCGACCGTTTCATTCGGGCCGGCGCATCGCTGTCCGGCGAGCCGCGCGGCGCGGCGTTGATCGCAGCCGCCGCACCCGGCCTGCTCGACGCGGTCCGCCTCAGCGCCGAGTTCGAGCCGGCCTATACGCCGCTCATCAGCATGGCCAGGTCGCTGCTCGCATCCGACAGGGCCGGCGCCGAGCGCCTGCTTGAAGCGATCGATGCCGCGGCGCCGTCGCGCCGCGACGCACGCGATCTGCTGTCACGAGAGTTCGGGAGATAGATGGGATCAGGTGCCGAAGCTGACGCGGTAGCCCCAGCAATCCAGGTGATCCGGGATCGCGTTGAACGCGATGGTGATGCGCTGATCGCCCTGATTGCGCGGCACCTCGTGATAGAGGTAGCTCGGGAACAGTACCAGGTCGCCGGGCTCCGCCTGCGGCAGAACATATTTGCCGGCGTTGAACGGGCCGACCGCGGCGCTGCGCGTATGATGGCGGAACGAGAAGTCGCTGCCGCCGGGCGGACGCACGAACACCGTGCGGCTGCCGGGATGCGAGGGCGTCAGATAGAAGATGCCGGAGATGAAGCTGTTGGCGTGGGCATGCAAAGTCTGGTTGCCGCCCGTCTCCAGCATATTCGTCCACATTTCCTTGACCGTCCAGTTCAGCTTCTCGCCGAACAGGAGCTCGCCGAAATCGACCAGCTTGGGCACGGCGAGTTCGGCGATGGTCTGGAACAGGTTGTTGGCGCGGGGATCGGCGACCTCGGTATGAAACAGCTGTCCCGAGCGCAGGTTGGTCTCGGTCTTGGCGCTGCGGATCGCCGCGACGGCCGCGTCCTTCAACTCCGCACTCAACAGCGCGGGCGAGCGCATCAGCGGTATCGGGAAGAGAGCTTCGATCTGGTCCATGCCTTGACTGCCTTGCACGCCTCGCAACCGCGCGGACAATGTGCCGAATTGCATGACAGAGCGATGACGGCAGACGTCAGCGCGACGGGATCTCGTCGGCGCGCAGAATGTTCAGCCGCTCGCCCGGCTTCAGGCTGTGCGGCCGCTCGCGTACCTCGAGCATCGCCTGCTCGGCCTTCTCGACGCAGTCGTCGAACTCGCCATTGCCGGCCTCGACCAGGGCCTGCTGAATGTCCCGCTCGGCGAAATAGCGCGACACGTCATCGGCCGGGAGGCTTGCGGCCAGAGCCCGCGCTTCTGCCACTGCGGCTTCACAGCTCTCCTTGGTCGGCTCATCGTCATGCGCCAACGCGCCAGCTGCCGAGAGAGCGAGCGCGGCGATGACAAAGCAGAGCATGCGGCACATGGGAGCATCCGAACACGGCTATTCCAAAGTCAAGGCGCCGGTTCGCGAACCGGCGCCAATCACGATTAGCAGATCCGGCGGGGCGACGCCCGCCGGATCGTTGCGGATCAATCAGTCGCGGTTGAAGGCCCAGCGACCCCAGTGGCCCCAGTGACCCCAATGATCCCAGTCGTGCCAGTGATGATGATCCCAAGCCAGCTTGCGCGCCAGCTCCGCATTCTTCTCGACAAGCAGTTCCGGCGTGCCGCGGGTGCGGACGAAGACCGGGTTCGCATAGAACCAGACGTTCGACCAGGCCTGCACGTCGTTGGTGACCTTCTTCACGCCGTTGACAACACCGAGGTGCGACGGGCACGCCGCGTCGGTGCAGCTGACATTGACGTTGTTGAGGTCGAGCAGCGGATTGCCGGCGCTGTCGGACACGTTCGGCGTGGCCGGCGGGATGTTGGTGCCGCGGGCGCGGATGTAGAACGGGGTGCTGCCCGCGGTGAAGGTGGTCCGGAAGCTGAGGCGGGTCGAACCATCGCGCAGTCTGTAGCTCTGCATCTTGGTCGCCTGGATCTGCTTCGCGATCTTCGCCGACGGATTGTAGACGATGGCCGCACCGGCGGTGCCGGCGGCATTGGCGACCGCATAGCCCGGAGCTCCCGGCGCGATCGGGCCGGTGATGTCACCGGTGATCAGATCGACGTGGTCGAGAGAGGGCTTGTTGAGCGGCTGCTTGACGCCGACCGGCAGCAGCAGCGGGTTGTTGAAGGTGTACGGGCTGTTGTTCGTGGCCGGGACGGTCATCTCCATCTCGAGCACGATCTTCTCGCCCGGACGAACCACCAGCGTCTCGCCCATCGTCTTCCAGTCGTCATCCCACTCGCCCTTGGCGCGGAACACCATGTCCGAGCCGATGATCTGGGCGTTCACCGAGTAGGAATTGCCCGAACGCATGCCGTCGATGATCGACTGCTGGTCGAAGCGCCGCTCGTTCGGAACGTAGAGGCGGGTGTATTCGCCAGGGATGAAGTCCGCCGTGGTGCTGGCATCGCGTGCACCATAGACGCCGCGGCTGTGCCAGTCGGAGCTCTGGAACACGAAGATGTTGCGTCCCTCGCCGAGCAGGCCGTCCCACAGGCCGCCGACCTTGGCGGTGTAGACGCCATGCATGCCGTAGGTGCCGCCGCCGACCGCGCCCGACTTGTACGATCCGGAGCCGCCGGTGAGGCCGCCTTCGGCCATGTGGCCCGGAGCCTCGATGCCGAACGCCACCGTCGGGCCGGCATTGTTGAAGTCGCGGAAGTGCTCGATGTTGTAGCCGGCGGTGCCGGTCGCGTTGAACGGTCCCTGACGCTCGGTGTGGGTCGGGATCGCGTAGGACTGCAGCGGATACTTCGCCTGCAGCCAGGTGATGCCGGCGAGCGCCTTCCCGTGACCGGCGGTGCCGGAGTTGTTCACATTGTCCTTGCCGGTCCAGATCGGGTTGTTGCTGGCATCGACCGGACCAATCGCGTCGGTGTCGGCGCGGTCGTAGCGGTATTCGAACTCGGCCATCTTGTCGGCATTGCCGTAGCCGCGGGGATTCTGACCGGCGATGACTGCAACGTCGGTGTGCTCGTGACCCGGAACGATCCATTCCAGACCTTCGACCAGCACCTTGTTATAGGTGGCGGTACGCGCGACGATGGTCGGATACTCGATCTCCTGGATCGACTGCCAACGCCACATCGTGGCGCCCGTGTCGGTGCCGTTCGGCGTGCCCTTCAGGCTGGTGATGGTGATGCCGTCGATGGTCTTGCCGAGCGTCTGGCTCCAATAGGTGGTGGTGTCACCCGGGATGTTGGCGCTCGTATCGCTGAAGCGGCAGTCGCGGTTGCCGGAGCCGCCGTGGTTGCCGAGCGTGAACCAGTCGAGGTCAAAATTATTGCCGCCGGCCGCCGCCGTGCCCTTGCCGACTGCGCGATCGATCGAATAGCCCGCCGCCACCGAGCCGTCGGTGCAGGTGTTGTGGTTGTGCATGTCGCCAGCGACATACGGATTGTTCTTGCTCGTCTCCCCCCAACGTTCGCCCGCGTCGGCGCTCTGCGACAGAGCCAGCGATACCGAGGCCGCTGTCAGCAGGATTTTCTTGGCAGATGGAACCATGTCGTTGCCCCTGAAGAATTCGATCGAGTCAAAATGTTGATGACAACGCGAGTAATGCGCTGTCTTTTCGCGTGGCGACCAAACCAAAACTCGGAGACAGTTTGTTGAAGGATTTATTTTTACCGATGCTGCTCCACGATGTTCGCGCGCCGTAGCACTTGCGAAATTTTTGTGACAGCGCGGATTGTCCGGTGACAACGGCGAGTGCGGCGTTGCATAACCCCGCCGCGCCAATGAGCGCGGTCCGAATTGTAAAGATTTGATGTCAGCTCCTGTCATGTCGAACGCGGCGACTTTCGAGAGCGCCTCCGCAGGCGCCAATCCGCAAGATGGCCATCGCGAGCTTCACGATCTCAGCGATTCGTCACGGCCGAAATCCGGCGTCGTGCGCGGACTGCTCAGGGAGCCGCTGCTGCACTTCCTCGTTCTCGGCGGCCTCATTTTTGCAGCTGACGCGATCATGCATCCGCCGGCCAAGGACGAGAAGGTCATCACCGTGACCAAGGCGCTGCGCCAGTCCTTCATCGACACCTTCGACGAAGACAAGCAGCGGGTGCCGAGCGAGGCCGAGCTGCAGAAGATGACCGAGGCCTGGGTAGCCAGCGAGATCCTTTATAGAGAGGGCAAGCTGCTCGGCGTCGATCGCGGCGACGAGATGATCCGCGACCGCGTCGCCTTCAAGCTGCAATATCTGATCTTCGATCAGGTCCGCGTCCCGCAGCCGACCGACGAGCAGCTCCAGGCCTGGTTCGCGGAGAATCACGCGCGGTTCGACGAGCCCGAGCGCGTCAGCTTCTTCATGACGCCGCCGAGCGACGAGGCCACGGCGCGACGTGCTCTCGACGACATCCGCGAACAGCGCGAAACGGAGGAGCTGCGCGACCAGACCCGCGCCATTCTCGATCGCCCCGTCCCGAGCCTTGCCGACGGCTTCGGTCAGAGCTTCCGTGACAACCTCCTCAAGCTGCCGCTGCAGGAATGGACGCTGCTGCAGTCTAAGGACGGCTGGCATGTGGTGCGTCTCGACGCCCGCAAGCCCGGCGCGCTGGCCAAGTTCGAGGACATCCGCGCCGAGGCCGCCAAGATCTGGACCACGGAGGAAACGCGCAAACAGGCCTGGGAGGCGGTGAACCGGCTCAAGGCCAACTACACGATCAGGTACGAGCCGTGAGCGGCTGGCGCGCGCTTATCCTCGTATTGCTCGCGCTCGCCGCACCTCTGCTGTCGCGGCCTGCCGCCGCGCATCAGGCGACCCTCGCCGTGCTGGAATTCCGCGAGATGCGTCCCGGCATCTATATCGGACGCTGGACGACCTTGCCGAAGGACGGCGAGAACCGCATCGAGCTCAAGATGCCCGCGCATTGCTTCCTGCGGCTGCCCGAGCTCAATTGCGGCGGCAAGGGCCTGGTCGGGCAGATGACCATCACCAATCTCGGCGAGGACTTGTCGGCGGCCATCATCCGAGTCACCTCGCTGGACGGCGATACCAAGAGCTACACGATCTCGGCGGCCAACCCGGTCGTCACCGTGCTCGGAACCGGCGCGCCGACCTTGGAGACCTGGCTCGAACTCGCCAAGACCTATGTGAATCTCGGTATCGACCACATCCTGCTCGGTGCCGATCACTTGTTGTTCGTGCTCGGCCTGATCTGGATCGTACAGGGCGGCTGGCGGCTATTCCAGACAATCACGGCGTTCACGATCGGACACAGCGTCTCGCTGGCGGCAACCGCGTTCGGATGGATCGGCGTGCCGGAAGGTCCGTTGAACGCCTGCATCGCGCTGAGCATCGTGTTCGTCGGCGTCGAGATCGTGAAGCAGCAGCGTGGCGAGATTGGGCTCACCGCCCGCTATCCGTGGGCTGTTGCCGCTGGATTCGGGCTGGTGCACGGCATCGGCTTTGCGAGCGCGCTGGCCGGCCTTGGTCTCGAGCGGCGCATCCTGCCGGCGGCGCTGCTGTTCTTCAATGTCGGCGTCGAGATCGGACAGATCCTGTTCGTGACGCTGGTGCTCGCGCTGATCTGGGCGCACCGTCGGCTCGGCGCCGTCATTCCGAGCTGGGGCGCGGAGCTGCCGGCCTATGCGATCGGCTCGGTGTCGATGTTCTGGTTCCTGGGCCGCCTCGTGCGCGTACTGGCCGCCGCATGACAACACAGAGAGCTGGCATGAACGGCCGTAAAATTGTGCAAAGCGTCGCTACCCTCGCGCTGGTCACGGCGCTGAGCGCGAGCCCATCACTGGCCCATGAGCAGAGCGGGGTCGGCGGCGGCCTTGCCAGCGGATTGCTGCATCCGTTGACCGGGCTGGATCACCTCGTGGCCATGGTGGCTGTGGGCATCTGGGGCGCGCAGCTCGGCGGCGTCGCGATCTGGGTGCTGCCGATCGTGTTTCCGCTGGTGATGGCGTTCGGCGCGGTGCTGGGCATCCTCCACATCGGCCTTCCAGTTCCCGAGCTGGTGATTGCGCTGTCCGGGCTGATCCTGGGCCTCGCCGTCGCCCTGCGCGTTCGCGTGCCCTTCGCGGTGGCGGCGGCGATCATAGCGATCTTCGCCATCTTCCATGGTCATGCGCATGGCGCCGAGCTTCCGGGCTCGGCCAATCCGCTGGCCTATGGCTGCGGCTTCGTGGTCGCGACCGGTTTGCTCCATGCCTGCGGCATCACGATCGGCGCGCTCGCGCGCTGGCCGGGTGGCGAGCGGATCATCCAGGGCATCGGCGCCGCGATCGCCGCGCTTGGCGGCTATTTCCTGGTCGCGAGCCTTGGAGTGGCGGCATGACTGCGCGTTTGAGAACCGCTCTGCTGGCTTCGCTGGCGCTGCTGATGCAGAGCCAGATCGCCGACGCGCATATCGTCTCCGCCCGGTTGGGCGACTTCTATGCCGGCGCGCTGCATCCGCTTCTCACCTTGCAGGACGTGCTGATCTGGGCGGCGCTCGGACTGCTGGCGGGCTCGATCAGCGCGGCGAGCGGCCGATGGCTCGTGCTCGTGTTTCCGCTCGGCCTCTGCAGCGGGCTTGCGCTCGCGACGACGGCGGGCCTCGGCCCGTCGTCCCCGCTGATCGATGCGGCGACGATTCTCGTTCTCGGCCTGCTGCTGGTCGCCGCGTTGCGCATTCCAGCCGCCCTGCTCTGTCTGATTGCGTTTGCGCTTGGCGTCATGCGTGGCGCGGTCAATGCCGGCGAGCTTCTGCCGCAGACCGACCGGCTGCTCTATGCCGCCGGCCTCGCCAGCGCGGGCTATGTCGTGATCACGCTGGTGATGGCGCTGGCGTTGACGTTCCGGCGTCCCGATACCGCACCTGTATCGAGCTGGCGCGGCATCGCGGTCCGCGCCGTCGGCGGCTGGGTCGCCGCGATCGGCCTGATGATGGCTGGACTATCGCTGGCGGCCTGAGCATGGCAATGCTGCGGCCATCGAGGATCGAAGTTCGAGATCGCGTGACCGACTCCATCGCCAGCATCTGCATCATCGTCCTGCTTCTGGCCTGCGCCGGACTGATCTGGACCGATCTGCGCGAGGGCCTGCTGCCGGACTGGATGAATGCGCTGGTGGCGGCGAGCGGGTTGGTCCGGACCGTCGTGCTCACCGATCTCCCGCAGGCCTTGTGGGATATCGCCGCGGCCCTGGCCGTCGGCGCCGCACTGCTGTTGCTGCGCCGTCTTTACCTGATCGCACGAGGCCGCCAGGGGCTGGGTCTCGGCGACGTCAAATTTCTGATGGCCGCGACGCTCTGGGCCGGCCTGCCCGGTCTTCCGATCCTGCTGCTGATCGCCACGATGACGGCGCTTGTCGCTGTGCTCTTTCTTAGGATGCGCGGCCAAAGCATGACGGGCGAGACCGCGTTGCCGTTCGGCCCGTTCCTGGTCATCGGCCTTCTCAGCGTGCTTGTCCTGCAGACATGGGGAGGCGATTGGATCATTGCGTCGTGACGTCGGCGGCGTCGCTCAACGCGCACGGCGCGCCATCCGCTCGCGTGGCGCAGGTGAGGCCGGCGTCACGCCGCCGGTCTGCACATCGCCCTCTCCGGCCTGCGGCATCGGCAAGGTCACCATTTCCGCGTCCTTCTGCAAGGTCACCTGTCGCGACCTCACGGATTGCAGCAGCCAGCCATCGTGCTCGGCCCCGAGCCGCAGACGGAGGGAGGCCTGGGAGGACGGATCGAGGAAGATGCCGAAACTCTCCTCATCGCTGACCACCGTGCCGACGAGCTGCAGATTCGGCCGCTCCGGCTCCCGCGGTGGAGGCGGCGGCGGCTCGCGCGTCGCCATCACAGGGGCAGCCATCACAGGCGGCGGGCGGCGCGACGGCGAGAAGATCGGACGATCGCGCGTCGCCGACAGCACCGTGAGGGGAAGGTCCCACAGCGGATTGATGCTTCGCGCCGTCGGTGCCGCGCCTGGGGCATGCGGCGCGGGCAGCGAACCAACTGCCTGTGGCTCGACATCATGGCTTGCGGACGCGGCAGTCTCGGGCGCATCGCCGTCCTCCGACCAGGCGAGGTCGACGGAGCTGCCGAGAACGGAGGCGAGCACCAGCGCCACGAGGCGTGATCCGACGAATGACCGCATCACATCTGTCCTTGCCATTGTCCCGACACGGTGACCAGCACGCGCAGCCGCCCTGCCCCGCTCGCCGCCTCCGCCAGCGACTGCTGCACATGAAGCTGATCGACGAACAGGAACGGCAGCCCGGCCTCGAGATCATAGAGCAGCTGCTGCAGGGCCGGCTGCTCGAGCTCGCAACTGGCGACCACGCTGATCATGTTGCTCGTCGCGCGCGCCGCGGGCAGATCGACCTGGGTCGACAACACATTGCCGCCGACCTTGGCGACCGCCTCGGTGAGACGCTGGACCAGCGTCGCGCCCGCAATCGTCACCGTCCGGCCTTCGACGAAGACGGATCCTCCCGGCGTCGCGAGACTGCCACCCGCTGCACCCGGCCGCTTGCGCCCCGAGAACTGCGCCAGTTGCGCGCTGCTATCGCCGAGCTGGTCACGTTTCGCCGCGAGATCGATCACGGCCGATGCGCCGAGCCAGATCAACGCAACCGTGGTCAAGGCGTAGATGAGCGCCGCCACGGCCGGCGTGCCGACGAAGATCCGGCGCAGCGATGCCATGAAGCTCATGCCCGGTCTCCAAAATAGGCGTTGATCCGCGCCTCGATGTGGAAGCGCTCGCCCGCTTCGCCGGCCGACCGCGTGGTCGGCGCGTAGAAGGTAGCGCGGCTGAACTGCGGCGATTGCTCGATCAGACGGATCAGCGCCGGCGCGTCCTGCGTGAGGCCGGAGATCTGGAGGCGATCATTCTCGATGTGCAGCTCGGTCACATAGGTGCCATCCGGCAGGACCTTCGACAGCGTGTCGAGAACGATGACGCTGGCCGGGCTGGTCTGTTTGCGCTTGGCAAGAAGCCCGTCAGCGGCCACAGCGGCACCGATCACCGGCCGCAGCGCGGCGCGCAGCCGCGCGACCTCGGCCTGCGTATCATCGATCTCACGATCGAGATAGCCGCCGATCAGCGTCGACACCACCAGCATCACGGCCGTGATCGCAGCCACCGAAATCCAGCCGAGCTTGAGAACGCGCCCGAGATCGCGCCCACCCGCAAGGGACGACCGCAGTGATGCCTTGAAGACCTGAATTGGCACTCCATCCGGGGCTCCGTCGGCTACAAGTACGACGACCTTCGCCGCGCCCGCCGCGTCGGCAAACGCCAGCAGTGGCTGGACCAACGCGCGCGGCGTCGCCGCGAGCATGAGCGAAATCCGGTCACCCGCAGCCGCGCGCGGAGGACTGTAGCCGTAAAGTACCTGATCGAGGGTCCAGGGCGTGAACCTGCCGATCTGGGTGCGGATCATGCCCTCGAGAAATGGCTCCGCCTGCTTGGGAAAATCGAGTGGCCGCACCAGGACCGTCGCGGCGGCCAGACGAACTTCCATCGCGCAGCCGCGCAGCAGGCGCAGCCACTCGGCCGAGAGCTGGCCGCGTGCATCCTGCCCTGCGAGACTGATCGTCGCTGGCGGCAGCGACGGCTTGCCTTTCGGCGGCGCCTGCACCGTCAGGACGACGTTGTCCGGCGCATCATATCGAATGATGACGAGCGGCCGTCTGAGCTGTCGGTCGGCCGCCGACTCGATCGCAGTCGCAGCCGACGCGGTCCACGCCGTCAGCCCGTGTTCAATGCTCTCGGTGAGCTTCATGGCACCCATCGCGCCTGTCGCGCGCCCCTCGGTTGCGGTCCCTCATCCTGCCGCGCCAGCAGCCGATAGGGTTGCTCGCCGCCGCCAGGGACGATCACCGCCGTCGCCGCATGATGCAGCCCGCCCGCCGGACCGACGACGATGTGCAGGCGCACGGACTTGCTCTTGCCCTTCGCCGCGTCCTTCGCGGCCGGACCGAGGATCTTCGCCAAGCCGTCCGCATCCTGCGATGACGAGGCGCGCGAGTTGAGGAAGTCCTTCAGAATGAGCGGCGTCATGCCCGGCAACGCCGCGACCACCTCGGTCGGTGCAATCGTCGGGTCGATGCCCGGTGAGCCGTTGAAGACGGTGACGAACGGCAGCACGCGTTCGACCAGGAACGCGGGTAGGCCGAGCACGAGCGTGAGCTCGCCGACATGGGCGAACGGTGCCAGTCTCGGCACCCGCTTGAGCCCGGCCGCAGCGTAGCGTGCCTCCTCCGCCTGCGCCTTTGCCGCGTCAGCCGGCTTGGAGCGCCAGGCCATCACCCGCTCGGCATATTCGGTCGCGGCGTCCCGCTCACTGCCGACCGCGACGAAGAGATTTTCGAGCATGTCCCTCGGCGCAGTATTGAGATCGACCCGCGCCGCCTCGTTCACATAGGTCACGGCGATGTCGTTGCCGCCGAGCATGAGGCGAAAGCTGCCCTGCTTCGGCCGATCCTCATCCTTTGCCTGCAGCAAGCGGTAGGCGGACAACTCGATGCCGGCCGAGATCAGTGCGTCGGCTTCGACCGCGTCGTCCTCGAACCTGAGCAGACGCGCCGAGCTGCCCATCTGCTGCGACACGATCACGACGAGCGCCGCGAGCATGGCCAGCATCCACAGCGCCGCGATCAGGATAAAGCCGTCCTGTGCGCCGCGCTTTCGATCCGATCCGTGGCTTGAACAATGTCCCGGCATCAGTCGATCGGCTCGATCTTGGGCGCTTGCTTCGGCTCGGCCGTAGCCGGCGCGCCGTTCGTAGCAGCGGCAACGCCGTCGACCGAGCCGCCGCCGGCCGAATCGACGGCGATCTGCACCGCGCTGACAAGAACAGGCTCACCACCGCGGCTTTCGTCACGGACCGTCATCCGGACCGCAAACGGCAGTTTGGCCGCATCGCGCCATTCGCTCGCCCAGGCCATGGTCCGATCGGCATAGGCGAAAGACATGCGGAACGGGGCGGAAAGCAGCAGTACCGAATCGCCGAAGCGAGATTGGTCCGGGACAGACTGGCCGACAGGCATCGGCTCGAACGGCGCACGCAAGCGCAGCACCACGCGCTCGCTACGCGCACCACTCTCGCCGATCCTCACGATGTCGAGGCCGCGTCCAGCGTTCGGGCCAAGCTCACTGCGCACGAACATCGCGGAGAACTCCTGGCCGATGAACAAGGGCGCCTTCTGCTCGCGATTGGCGGAGACGAATTGCGCGGCGGCGAAATCATCACCGACCCGGCGCAACGCAGCGGCCAGCATTTCGGCCCGCTGCACGCGATCGAGCCCGCGCTTCCAGGCCGGCAGCCATTGCGAGGTCACCGCCAGCAACGCCGACAGCACGATTCCTGCGATGGCGAGCGCGCCGAGCGCCTCGATCAGCGCAAAGCCAGCCTCATACGCACGCCCCGATCGATTGCTCATCTGCGCGGCCCCTGCACCAGACGGACCGTCTGCATATTGGCAATCGCACCGGAGGCGGTCCTCACACGCAAGGTGACCATCTCCGGAATCCAGCCCTGTTGTCCCGCCGGCTCGCTCCAATCGCCACCGAGCGGGCTGATCTGCAGCGCGACCGAGCCTGAGCCTGATCGCTGATCGGCGCTCCCTGGCTGCAGGCGGCTGCGATCCGACAGCAATGTCGCCAGCGCCAGTCTCGCATCGCTGACGAGGGTGACGTGCTGCTCGAGCTTGCGGACGCTGGTCACATTGCGCGCGACGACGGCTCCGATCGCAACGATCGATACGCTCACGACGGCGAGCGCGACCAGCACCTCGATCAGCGTGAAGCCGGCCTCTCTCAATCGATGTCCGGATCGATCAGCCATGCGATCAACCATGCGCAAGTCCGCGCGAAACAATGTCGATGTGACCCGTGAGCCAGTTGACGCGGATCTCCAGGCTGAGATCGGCCCGGGACATCGTGATCGCGCCGCCGCAGGATAGGCCGTCGGGAAAGAAGCTGATCGTGGCTCGCACCGGACGTTGCTGACAGCTGCGCGGCAGCGTCGCCTGGAAGGCAACGTCGTCCGGCAGCTTCAGCGCGGGACCCGTTCCGGCGCGGATCAGCCGTCGCGACGTATCGATCTGCGTGTCGATCCGCATTCCGCTACGCATCGATGCGGCGCGGTCGGATTTGAGCAGCGTGACCGCCTGCAGCGCATAGGCCTGCAGCCGCGGCCGCGACGTCTGCCGTGGCAGATAGGGCAGCGCGACGGACGCCAGCATCGCGATGATTGCAAGCACGCAAACCATCTCGAGAAGCGTGAAGCCGCGCTGCCGCCCGTCACTCACCGCGCGCGCTCGTCTGTGTTCCCAGAACGATATCGGCCGCGGTGCCGGTGCCGCCTTCCTGGCCGTCGGCCCCGTAGGACAGGATGTCAAAGGGGCCGTGGTCGCCCGGTGCACGATACACATAGGCCGCGTTCCACGGATCCTTCGGCACCGCTCCGCCCTTCAGATATGGCCCGTTCCACGTGTTCAAGCCGGCCGGACGCTGCGCAAGCGCGGCGAGACCCTCCGAGGTCGAGGGATAGCGGCCGACGTCGAGATAGAACAGATCGAGCGCGCTGGAGAAGCTCTGCAACTGGATCCGCGCGGCCTTGGTCTTGGACTCGCTGAGATAATTGAGGACGCGCGGGCCGATCAGCCCCATGATCAAGCCGATGATGGTGATCACCACCAGCATCTCGACCAGCGTGAAGCCGCGCTCGCTCTCCCGGCGTGGATGCTTTGCCGGCGTGGTTTGCGTCATCGAGCTCATCTCATTCTCCTTGGACCAGGTCAGCCGACGAGTTGTGTGACCGAGAGCAGCGCCGTCATGATCGACACGATCAGGCCGCCGACGACGACGCTGATCAGCAGGATGGCGGCAGGGCCGACGATGCCGACGACGCGGTCGAGCGCGCGCTGCAGCTTGGCCTCGTAGAACTCGGCGATGCGGGTCGAGAGCGTCGGAAGCTGGCCGGTCTCCTCGCCGAGCCGCAGCATGCGCAGCGCCATCGGCGGCAGCATGTCGTCGGCCGACAGCGCCTGGGACAGCTTGCCGCCGTGGCGCACGCGATCGGCGGCGGCCGACCAGGGCGCGCGCGACGAGGTCACCGCCATCACATCGACCAGGATGCGCAAGGCCGCGCTCAGCGTCACTCCGCAGCCGAGCAGCAAACCGAGATTGCGGCAGAACAGGCTCGTTCGATAGAAGGTGAGAATGCCGCCGATGCCGGGCAGCACCGCAAGGCCACTGGTCAGAGCAGCGCGAACGTTGGCCTGGCGCAGCAGCCACCAGCCGGCCACCAGCAGCGCCGCACAACCAAGCGTGATCACGGCGGCGTTGTCGCGCAGGATATCGGATAGCGACATGAAGAAGCCCAGCGCGGTGTCGGCGCGGCCGCCGAAATCGCGCAGCACGGCGGAGAAATTCGGCAGCACGGCCACGAGGAAGAACAGCATCACGCCGATCGCAGCCAGGAATACGAAAGCGGGGTACTGCATCGCGTCGGTCAGCTTGCGGCGCGTCGCCTCGGAGCGCTCGCGTTCGCCGGCAAGTGCGGTCAGCACCTGATCGAGCGTTCCCGAGGCCTCGCCCACGCGCATCAGCGCGACATACATCGGTGAGAACAACAAGGGCTGAGCGGCCGCGGCGTCGGCAAAGCTCTCGCCGCTCATGATGGCCGCCCGCAGCCGCGCGACCACCGGCCGGAGCCGGCCGATGTCGGAATCGTTCGAAAGCAGATCGAGGGCATCGTCGAGCCGCGCGCCGGCCTTGAGCAGCAATGCGAGATCGCGGGTGAAGGTGGTCACATCGACTGCGGACGGACCGCCGAACGACAGTCCGGCTGATGACGCGGTCCTGGCCTTCTCTTCGACCGTCTCGATCGGAAGCAGCTGGAGATAGGAGATGCGGCGCTCGACCTCGCCGCGCGACGGCGCATCGAGCGATCCGACGACGATCTCGCCGGACTGTGTCAAAGCGCGATAGCGGTAGCTCGGCACGATCCACCTCAACGCACGACGAGGACACGGAACAGTTCGGACGCCGAGGTGACGCCGGCGCGGCATTTGGCGACCCCGTCGTCGAGCATCGTCGTCATGCCCTCCTGGATCGCCCGCCGGTCGATCGCGAGACCATCGGCGCTGTCGGCGATCAGCTCGCGCAGGCCGGAGGTCAGCTCAAGCAGCTCGAACACGCCGACCCGGCCACGGTAGCCGCTGTGGCCGCAGCGCTCGCATCCCGCCGGATACCAGACGATGTCGCCGGGCACGAGGCCGACATGGCTGTAGCGGGGATCATCCCGGCACGTCGCCTCATCCAGCGGACGCGCCGTCTTGCAGTGCTCGCACAGCTGACGCACGAGGCGCTGGGCAATGACCGCGCGCAGGGTCGATCGCAACAGATAGCCCTCGACGCCGAGATCGAGCAGCCGCGGCACCGCGGCTGCCGCCGTCTCGGTGTGCAGCGTGGTCAGCACGAGATGGCCGGTCAGCGCCGCATGGATGGCGACATGCGCCGTCTCGCTGTCTCGGATCTCGCCGACCATGATGACATCGGGGTCCTGACGCACGAAGGAGCGCAGCGCGCTGGCGAAGGTCAGTCCGATCGCCGGCTTGATCTGCGACTGGTTGATGCCGGGGATCTCGTATTCCACGGGATCCTCGACGGTGAGAATCTTGCGCTCGGGGGTGTTGAGCATCGACAGGATCGTCGCCAGCGTCGTGGTCTTGCCGCTGCCAGTCGGTCCGGTGATCACGATCATGCCGTGCGGCAGCGTGATCAGGCGCCGCAGCGCGGCGTCGTCCCGCGCGGACAGCCCCAGACGATTCGCGACCAGTTGCGACCGATCCTTGGGCAAGATGCGCAGCACCGCCGACTCGCCGGCCTGCGTCGGCATGATGGCGACGCGGACATCGATCTCGGTACGGCCGGCGCGAATGCGCGCGGCACCATCCTGTGGCAGCCGACGCTCGGCAATGTTCAATCCGGCAACGATCTTGATGCGCGAGATTACGGCCTGCGGCAGCACGCCCGCCGGCGCCGCGATCGGGCGCAGCAGGCCGTCGACGCGCAGTCTGACCACGAGACCGGTCGAGAACGGCTCGATGTGGATGTCGCTGGCGCGCATCTCGACCGCCTTCTCGATCAGATCGTTGACGGCGCGGACGACCGGCGCGCCGCTGGCGAGATCGCGCAGGCTTTCGACGTCGTCGTCGCGCAGCTCCTGCTGAGGGGAGATTTCCGAATCGTCGGTGCCGCCGAGGCGCTGGTCGAGGACGACGGCGACATCCTCGTACGAGGCGACCTTGAAGACCGTCGCCGGACCGAGCACGAGCTCGGCCGCTCTGCGGACCGCCTGATCGGTCGGATCGGCGACTGCGAACACGGCGACGCGTTCGGGCGTCTGATAGGGATAACCGGCCACCTCGCGCAGGAAGCGATCGGAGAACTCTGCCGTTGCCGGAACGGCCGCGAGCAGCTCGCGCAACGAGACGCGCTCCAACCCGGTGAAGCGAGCCGCCTCCTCGGCGAACGCCTCGGCGCTCAGGCCGAACTTGTCCCAGAGCGCGACCTGTGCCTCGCCCGCAGCTCCGCTGTCAGCCGCCTGCGGGTGGCGCTGGGAGAGATAGTCGTGAAACTGGGTCGACAGCATACCGCTCATGGCGTGATCCGGTGGCGCCCGTGCCGGCCCCTGGTCTCGGCACCCCGCTCCTGGCTGCCGCCGTTATCGATCGCGAACATGACGGCTGTACGAAATCGGGGCGCCGACATTTCGGACACACACGACGCGCAAAGGCCGGCGGCTCGCGGCGGATATACATAAGTGTCACATTGGACCGCTATGCAGATTGCAAGGCCCGGACGGGACGCGCTCACGTCTCGGCCGGTCAACATGAGTAGGTCGGCAAGTCCATGTTTTGTATCGGCAATCGAAGCCTCTTTGCTGCGGTTGCCCGGCAGGCGTCGTTGCTCGCGATCGCGGTGATGCTTGCCTCGTGCAACATGGCCACGCTCAACTCGCAGGCCAGCGCGCCGGCGGATGTCGACGTGATCGACAAGGTCCGGTCGCTCGATATCCTGCCGCGAGACAACGTGCCGGTGGCCTCCATCCAGGGACGCCCGGAGGCGGAGCGCGCCAGCGCGCGGACCTATCCGGGCACGATGGTCCAGGAGGTCGCCGAGATCCGGCCGCAACCCGCAGGCGACGGCCGGGGTTACGATCTCAATTTCGAAAACACGCCGATCGCGCAGGTCGCAAAGGTCGTGATCGGCGACATTCTCGGCGCCGGCTACTCCATCGATCCGCGTGTGCAGGGCAGCGTCAGCCTGGTGTCGGCCCGGCCGGTGCCGAAGTCCGACATCCTGTTCGTGCTGGAGAGCGCGCTGCGCCTGTCGGGCGTGGTCCTGGTTCGCGAAGGCGGCGGCTACAAGCTGACGCCGCTGGGCGACGCCATCGGCGCCGGGCGCGTGGATGGCGAGGCGGCCCGGGCCGAGCCCGGCTACGGCGTCTCGGTGGTGCCGCTGCAATATGTCGGCGCGCAGACGATCCTGAAACTGATGGATAGCTTCGCCACCCGCGCCGGCAGTGTACGCGCGGATCCGACGCGCAACCTGCTGCTGATCCAGGGAACGGGTCCCGAGCGCCGTTCGGCGATCGAAACCGCGCTCAGCTTCGATGTCGACTGGATGCGCGGCCAATCGGTCGGTGTCTTCCCGGTCAGCAATTCCGCCCCGGAGCCGATTGTCGCCGAGCTCGAGAAGATCATGGACACCGGCGAGAACGGGCTCAGCCAGAACCTGGTCAAGCTGCAGGTCGTGAACCGTCTCAACGCGATCATGGTGGTGACGCGCAAGCCGGCGCTGCTGCAGAGCGCGGCAACCTGGATCCGGCGGCTCGATCAGGCCGACTCCGGGCGCAACAGCGTTCATGTCTACCGTATCCGTTACGGCGACGCCCGCCAATTGGCGAAGCTGCTCACCGACATGTTCGGCGGCGCCGGCTCGTCCTCCACAGACAGCACCGACAACCAGACTGCGCCGGGCTCCGACGGCACGACGACCTCGGTCGCCGACCGGCTGTCGTTCAACACCAACGCAGGCAACTCGACGAATTCGAGCGCCAATCCGTTGAGTCGGACGCAAGGCGCCGGCGGTCTCTCCGGCATGCAATCGTCGAGCCCATCGTCGTCCTCCAGCACCCCTTCCTCGACCGGGCTGGAGCCACGCAGCGGCGGCGCGGGGGGCGGCCAGCCGCTGATGCCCAATGTCCGCATCACCCCGGACACGGTGAACAACTCGCTGGTGATCTACGCCGACCGCGAGAGCTACCGAATCATCTCCAGCACGCTGCAGCAGCTCGACCAGCCGGTGCTGCAGGTCGGCATCGACGCCACGATCGCCGAGGTGACGCTCACCAACGAGCTGTCCTACGGCGTACAGGCCTATCTCTCGAGCAAGGTGCTCGGCCTCGGCACCGACAGGGGCTCGATCACGAACACGCAGACGACATCGGTGGCCACAGCGACGACGGCGGCTGCGACCACCGCACTCATCAACCGCGCCCTTCCCGGCTTCAACTTCCTGATCGGGCACGAGGCGTCGCCCAACATGATACTCGATGCGCTCCACACCGTGACCAGCGTCAAGGTGCTCTCCAATCCCTCGCTGGTCGTGATCAACAATCAGACCGCCACGCTGCAGGTCGGCGACGTCGTGCCGGTATCGACCGGCAGCGCAACCGTGCTGTCGTCGAGCAACACCGTCGTCAACACCATCGACTATCGCAACACCGGCATCATCCTGCGCGTCGTGCCGCGCATCGCCGCCAACGGCAACGTCCGGCTGGAGGTCGAGCAGGAGATCAGCAACGTCGCGGCGCAGACCGCCGCGAGCCTTACGCCGACGGTGTCGCAGCGCAAGGTCAAGAGCGCTATCTCCGTCGCCAACGGGCAGACGGTGCTGCTGGCAGGCTTGATCAGTGAGCAGCAGACCGGCAACCGCAACGGCATTCCCGGCTTCGACGAGATTCCCATTCTCGGTGACACGTTCTCGCACCAGGACAAGAAGGGCACGCGGACCGAGCTCATCATCTTCATCCGGCCGCAGATCATCCGCGACGGCAGCGATGCCCATCAGGTGGCCGAGGAACTCCGCTCCAAGCTCCGCGGATCGGTCGGAGCCAGCATCACGGATGATTTGCGTGTCCGCACCACTCGCTGAAACCGTCTCACTCATCCGATCGACCCGTGCGCTCGCCGTGGTCCTGGCCGCAACCGGTCTGCTGGTCGGAGCGGCGGCGTCTCCCGTGCGAGCGGATTCCGTCAGCGTGGCCCGCAGCGCCTATGCGCGCGGGGATTTCGTGCGCGCGGTTCGCGTACTCACACCACTGGCGCTGCATGGCGATCCCAGGGCCCAGGCGATGCTCGGCTTCATGTATGAGAACGGCTTCGGCACGCCGCAGGCCTACGAGGTAGCCAGCGACCTGTATTGCCAGGCCGCGACCGCCGGCAATCCGTTTGGCCAGGCCATGCTCGGCCTGATGTACGACAAGGGTCATGGCGTTCCGCAGGACGTCGTGCTCGCCTATAAATGGCTGAACCTCGCCGCCGGTCGTGCCAGCCCAGCGCAGCGCAGCTATTATCTGCGCCTGCGCAACGCCGTCGCTTCGAAGATGTCCACCAGCCAGATCGCGCAAGGGCAGGCGCTCGCGCTGAACTGGGCGCCGGGCCAGTTTTAGGCACCGCACCGGCTCGTTCGAGCGGATACGCGCGGGACCTTTGAAGCCGCTCGACGAACGACGCAGGGGATGCGTCGCGGGCTGATCGACTGCGCACCAGCTCGCGCACTTGATAGCACCACGAGTAACATCGGCTCTGCGCAATTCACAAATCCGAAGCATGACCGACACCGCATTGCAATTTGTTGCTGCGATGTTTTGACGCAGGCGCCCGCTCAGCAGCGGCACGCGCCAGCCACACCCACTCCGTCCGGAGATGTCATGACCAGAACAGTCATACGGTCCAAGGCGATCGCGCTTGCGACCACTGCCGTCTTCACCGCGACCAGCCTCGCGCCCGCGTTCGCCGGCGCGGCGACCACCACGCCGATCGAGCACGTCATCATCATCGTCGGCGAGAACCACACCTTCGACAACCTGTTCGGCACCTACAAGCCCAAGGCCGACCAGAGCATCGACAACCTGCTCAGCAAGGGCATCGTCAACGAGGACGGCACGCCCGGTCCGCATTTCAAGAAGGCCGAGCAGCGCATCGGCCGTGACGAGGTGCGCTATAGCGCCGAGACCGCATCGAGCGGCGCCTACGCCACGCTGCCACAACCCTACACCACCTACGGCATCGGCCTGCCGCAGAACGTGCTCGACACGCGTTTCCCCGCCAATCTCCCCAACGGGCCGTATCAGATCTCCAAATACGTGCCCTACGCCGCCTACACCGGCGATCCGGTGCATCGCTTCTTTCAGATGTGGCAGGACATCGACGGCGGCAAGCACGACAAGTTCGTGTGGGTCGAGCAGTCCATCGGCACCGGCTCGAACGGCAAGCCGTACCCCGCCGGCGGCTTCAATCCGATGGAAGGCGCCATTTCGATGGGCTTCTACAACATGAACCCGTTCACCGATGCGAGCGGCAAGGCCCAGCCCGGCGACGCGCCGTTTTTCAAGAAGCTGGCTGACGACTACGCGATCAGCGACAACTACCACCAGGCGGTCATGGGCGGCACGGGTGCCAACTTCCAGGCCCTCGTGACCGGCCACGCGGCGTTCTTCACCAATCCCGAGACGCTGAATGGCGCGCCTGCCGTGCCCTACGCCAACCAGATCGAAAACCCCGACCCCGTTCCCGGCACCAACAACTACTACAAGCAGGACGGCTACAGCGGCGGCTCCTACGTCAACTGCTCGGATCCGAGCGCGCCGGGTGTCTCCGCCATCAACGAGCAGCTGTTCAAGAACGGCGTCCACAACAACAATTGCGCGCCGAACCACTATTATCTGGTCAACAATTACAGCATGTTCTGGAACCAGACCAGCGCCAAGCCGAACGCGCTGGGCTCGGACAAGTTCGTGCTGCCGCCGCAGAGCGCGCCGACGATCGCCGACGTCATGACCGCCAAGGGCGTGTCCTGGAAATACTACAGCGCCGACCGCGGCGACGACGCCACCACTTTCGCCACCAGCGTCGACGGCGTGCCGCTGCTGTTCCACTCCTATTGCGGCATCTGCGACCCGCTGACCGGTTTCATCAAGGTCATGACGAACCCGACCGAGGAAGCCAAGCTGCAGAACTACGGCGCCTTCGTGAAGGACGTGCAGAACAACACGCTGCCGGCGGTGTCGTTCGTGCGTCCGTTCGAGGCGCTGGCCGGACATCCCGCCGACTCGACCACGGACCTCTACGAGAAGTTCCTCGAGGCCCTGATCAACCGCGTCAAGGCCAACCCGCAACTCTGGGCGAAGACGGCGATCTTCATCACCACCGATGAAGGCGGCGGCTATTACGACTCCGGCTACGTCCAGCCCGTCGACTTCCTCGGCGACGGCACCCGCATTCCCTTCATTCTGGTCTCGCCGCTGGCCAAGAAGGGTCATGTCGACCACACCTATTACGACCACGTCTCGCTCTTGAAGTTCATCGAGCGCAACTGGCGGCTGCCCGCCATCTCCGCCGTCAGCCGCGACCGGCTGCCGAACCCGATCCATGATCGGGACGACAATCGCTACGTGCCGAAGAACCGGCCGGCGATCGGCGACCTGATGAACCTGTTCGTGTTCGCCGGCGATGACGACGACCACGACGGCGGCTGGCACCATCACCACGACCACGATCGGGACGACGATCGCTGATTGATCGCTTCCGTCAGCGTAGCGACGGTACGAGCAGGACAGGCCCGCCGCACTCTGTTGCGGCGGGCCTCTTACTTCGGGACCGGCGGAGCGACGTACCGATCCGCAACATCATCGATCCGTCAGCCGATTGTCAGCCATTCGTCACGCCTCCGTTATCGATGCTCCGCATCGTTGCACGGCCGCTTGGATGCAAGCGGCGTTGTGCAAACGGGATCTTGGGGGATCTTGCAGAATGTCATTTCGATCATCATTCAAATCTGCTTTCCATGAACTGCTCACGCTGTCTGTGACCGTTTCGTTGCTGTCCTTTGCCGCGGCGGCGCCAAGCCTCGCGCATGATCACGACTGGGGCGACGATGACGACAGCTATACAATCGGTCTGTGGGGCGATTTGCCCTATTCGACGCTGCAGGCCACCGTCGGCGTGCCGAACCTGATCGCCGACATGAATGCCCACCGGCTGAAATTCACCGTTCATGACGGCGACCTCAAGCAGGGCTCGAACTCGGCCTGCGATGCCGGCCTCTATGCACAGGCGCTGGCCTTCTTCAACAGCCTCGAGGCGCCGGCGATGTTCACGCCGGGCGATAACGACTGGGTCGACTGCGACCGGCCGTCGAACGGCGGCTTCAACTCGCGCGACCGGCTCGACTATGAGCGCAAGGTGTTCTTCTCCACCCCGTTCTCGCTCGGGCAGCGCAAGCTGCGCCAGGAGGTGCAGACCGACGCGCTCTGCCTGGGCGCCAACGGCACCAAGGTCGGCTGCGTCGAGAACCGCCGCTGGACCGTCGGCCGCGTCACCTATGCGACGCTGAACGTGCAGGGCTCCTGCAACAATCTCTGCGACACCAATCCTGATCCCGACGAATACAATGCCCGCAACGCGGCGGTGATTCTGTGGATGCAGCAGACTTTCGCCGAGGCCAAGAAGCGCAATTCGGCGGCCGTGATGTTCATCTCGCAGGCCGATCCCGGCTGGGATCTCTCCGATAGCACCCGTGCGCCGTTGCGCGATCCCAAGACGCTTGCGGAGACCGACGGACAGCCCGACGGCTTCGCGAGCTTTCTCACCGCGCTGCGCACCGAGGTCGAGGCGTTCCGCAAGCCCGTCGCTTATGTCCATGGCGATTCGCATTACTTCCGCATCGATCAGCCGTTCCTCAACAGCGCCGGCCAGCGGCTGGAAAACTTCGTTCGCGTCGAAACCTTCGGCGACAACCAGGCCAACGGCAACAACGACGTCCGCTGGCTCAAGGTGACCGTCGACCCGCGCTCGCGCGACGTGTTCTCCTACCAGCCCGTCACGGTGCCGGCGAACCGTACGGCCGTGCCGGCGCCAACCCGCAACTGACACCCCGGGTCCTCCGGTCGTCCAGCCCCGGCTGGGCGACCGTGCCGGCGTCTCAAGCGGCGGCGGAGCGCCAGGTCGAAAGCTCCGCAAGCTCGGCTTCCGGCCGACGCGCCACGATCTCGCCGCGCCCCAGATAGACCCGGCCGGCATTGCCATCGATCGTGATCCAGTCACCCGGAGCAATGATCGTGTCACCGATGCACGCCTGATGGCCGTCCTCGTCGAAGCGGATGGCGGCGCAGCCGACCACGCAGGGCTTGCCCATCTGCCGCGCAACGAGCGACGCATGCGCCGTGCGAGCTCCCACCGCCGTGGCGATGCCAACGGCCGCGGCAAAGCCTGCGACATCGGCGGTGCTGGTGTCAGGGCGGATCAAAATCACTGGATCTCCGGCTGCCGCGAGCCGCTCCGCCGACGCGCTGTCGAACGCCGCGCGCCCGGCCGCGACGCCGCCGGATGCGGCAACTCCCACCGCCGCAGGCTCGCCGACCGCGACGAGCGACGTTTCCGTCAGCGCCTCCAGGTCGATTCCCTGCAGTCTTGCAAGCGCCTCGTCCTGGGAGATCACCCCCTCATGCACCAGACCGACCGCGATGCGCAGCGCCGCGCGCGGCGTGCGCTTGGCCGCGCGTGTCTGCAGAATCCACAAACGGCCTTCCTCGATCGTGAACTCGATGTCCTGCACATCGCGAAACTCGGCTTCGAGCCGCTTCAGCGTTGCCCGCAGCTGCTGCGCGACACGCGGCAATGATCGGGACAACGCGGCCTCGGTCTCAGGCGTCCGTCTTCCCGAGACGACGTCCTCGCCCTGCGAATCGAACAGCACGTCGATCACCGGCTCGTCGACGCCCGTCGAGGGATCGCGCGAGAACGCGACGCCCGCCCCGGACGACGTGCCGCCATTGCCGAACACCATGGCCTGCACCGTGACCGCTGTGCCTGTCAGATGCTCCAGAGCTTCGAGCCGCCGATAGGTCTTCGCCCGCTCGCTGGTCCAGGAGCGATAGACGGCGAACGCTGCGCGCTCGAGCTGGACCGCGGCATCCTCGAGCCAGCCGTCATCGTCGTTATCCTCCAGCAGCCTGCGTTCCTCGGCAGCCAGCCGCTCGAGCGCCTCGCTGTCCAGCTCGCGCTCGTTGCTCACGCCTTCAGCGGCAATCAACTGGTTCAAACGCTCCGCCAGCGCAGCGGCCTCGAGGCCGATCACCGTCTCGGCGTAGCTCTCGAGCAGCCGCCGGCGGCAGTCCCACGCCAGTCGCGGCCGGCCGGTGGCGCGCACCAGGCCACGCACCGCGCGCGACGTGCAGCCGACATTGAGGACAGTGTCGAGCATGCCCGGCATCGAGCGCGCAGCGCCGGATCTCACGGACACGAGCAGCGGGTTGCGCGAGCAGCCGAAGGTTTTTCCGGTGGCCTGCTCGAGATAGGCAATCCCCTCTTTCAGTCCCTCGGCGAGCTGGCGTGTCGCCTGGCCCTTGCCGGCGACGACATCGGCGCAGAGCTGCACGGGCAGCACGAAGGCGGGCGGCACCGGCAGATCCAGCGCGGCCATGCGCGCAAGATTGGCCGCCTTGGCGCCGACCTCGTCCGCGCTTGGCAGCTCGCGGCGGCCATCCCCAATTCTGACGATCATGCTCTTGGTCCTCACGCCGAAAGATCACTCATCGTGTAGCGCCGCAGCAGGTGTCCAAAGCTCGCCAGGCAGTCGGTGGCGCGCTCGATCGCGCGCGCCAGCTCGAGCGCGCCCAAAGCGGCCGCCAGATCAAGCCCGCCGGAAAACACGATCGCGGTGATCTCGCGCTCCCTCGTATCGGCGTGATGCTCCGCATCCATCAGCCGCGCGACCGCCGCCAACGCGTCTTCCGAATCGGCGCGGCGCCCCTCCTGCACCTCGGCCGCGGCGGCGAGGCCGACTGCAGCATGCTCGGTCGCAGTCACTCCGATGGCGGCGAGCGCCTGAAGCGCGGACCTGATCTCCGTCTTCATCGGAACCTGTATCAGCGATGCGACGAACGCGGCCTGCTCCAGCTCGTCGATGGCCTGCTCGATCCGGTCGACCAGATCGCCGATGACGAGCCGCGCATTGAGCCGGGTGATCTCCGCACGCGCTTCGATGGCGATCCTGTCGGCCTTCTGCTCAATCCGGGCGGCCCGCTCCGCAAGCCGTTTGGCCGCCGCCGGATCAGGTTCGTTGCTCGCCACCGATTGCTGCACCAGCGCCGCCACATCGCGTGCCAGGCCGATCTGCCGCAGCACCATGGCGAGCAGGCCGCTGTCGACGCGGTCGAGATGCCTGACGAGATCGGCGCCGATGCGGTCGCGCGCCAGCCGCGACGACTGACCCTCCAGCAGCGCCTCGGTCGAGATCTGCAGGCAGGCCTTGAGGAAGCTGATCGCGGCCTCGCGGCCCAGCACCTGGTCGAGCCGCTCGCCGAAGCCGATGCGCGTCGGCGCGGCGCTGCGCACGGCGGCGCCGAGCAGCTCGTTGCCGCCGAGCTCCAGGAAGCCGCGATGGCCGATGCGCTGGCGCGCCGCCCATTCGAGAATGCGCACCGCATCGGTCTTGGCAACCCAGCTGCGCAGCAGCTTGCGCGCCTTGTTCCAGTCGATCAGGAACACCAGCGACGCGCCGATCGCCGCGAGCAGATCGTCGCGGTCGTCGGGACTGCCATACTCATAGGATCCGGTGACGAGATAGAAGGTGCCCTCGTCCTCCAGTCCGGCGGCGGCATGCTTGTCGAGACCGCTCCATTTCAGCGCACGGCCATCGAACAGCGACACGAAGAATTTCGCGCGCGCCAGATGCACGTCGGTGTAGGTGATCGTCACCGTGCTGGCGGTGACGACGATGACGATGACATGGGCGTCGGTGGTGCCGATGTCGTTCTGAATGACGAGACGATCGCCGGCACGGATCGCGGTCGCATCGAGCCCGGGATGGTTGAACTTGAGCGGCCGTGTCTCGCCGAGGCCGCGCATGAAGCTTTCGATCGGCGCGCGGTCGCTCTCCTGCACGCCGAAGACGTGGGCGCCGGCGATGACCTGCTCGGAATGGCTCGCGGCCAGGCGGTTCAGCGCCTTGTGCAGATCCATCACCAGGCGGTGCAGGCTGTCCGGCCCTTCATGGTCGACGCCTGTCAGGCGGCCGATGCGGGCGATCTCGATCTCAGGCGTTGCGTCCAGATGCCCTGCGCCGCGGATCGACGCGAGGCGCCTGTCGAACTGCTGGCCACTCGCGGCATCGCCCACGGTGACGGCGCTGATCATCGCCAGGATGTCGCTCTCGATGCCCTTCAGATGTGGCGCGAGGCCGGGAGCGACCACCTTGTCGTCGCCGGCGAGTTGCGCGCCGCCGATCAACGTCACCAGCGCCGCGGGCGCGAGCCCCGCCGCGCGGCTCTCCATGGTGAGATCAGGCACATCGCCGCGCGGATCGCGCGCGTGCTGGACGGCGGCCTGCAGCGCGCTGAGGCGGAGCTTGATGCGGTCGTTGGCCGCCAATCCCTCGGCCACCAGCCGCGGCAGCAGGATGTCGGCCTGTCCCAGCTCTTTGACGATTTCAGTCTTCATGGACCCCTGTCACGGTTGCTCGGCCCGGTGGTAGCAGCCGCACATGAAGAGTATTTGCGCTGGATCAGTCATGGAATTGTCACATGCGCATCGCGCTGGAACGCCGATCCTGAATGCGCGGAGGACCTCCATGGCACCGGAACACGACGCTGCGGTCTCGCGGCAGATGTCGCCCGAGCTGTGCATCTCGACGGCCCTCCACGACAGACAGGAGGGTGCAGGGAATGCCGGGTGAAGGCCTCACCCATGGCCCGCCTGCGAAAGAAAATGCAGGCGGCAGGTACCACAGGTTCAGCCGAGCATCCGGCATTCCCTGCGCGACGGGCTTCCGGCTGCTTCGCGATCTCCCCGGTGCGCCGGCTTGTTGGCCACCGTCGTCAGCGCCGCGCGTCAGCAGCGGCGCGAACTTGACCTCAGCTTCGGGAGGCCAGGACCACGCGACTTGACCGTCCGTGACAGCTCGTTCGTCCGCACGCCCGACAAGGACATGCTGCGAGCTCTCGCGGCCATCGCATCCCCGCCTCGCGTGTCGTGACGATCGCGCGCAACGCCCCTTCGAGTGAGGCGGGATGAGCGGAGATAATCATGAATTCGGGAAAATCGCAATCACTATTTTTTGCTCTTCAGAATTTTGCGGAGCGCGCGGGTGTCCCCCGCACCGGCAGTCTGCTCCCTCTTCCGGTTCTTACGGCGAGAGAGAGCGCATCGACATCGCGCGTCGTCACCCGACGACATGGTTTGATCCTGTTGAAGAACCGCTCGACTGATTGCGAGCACGATCAAGATAGGAGCTGAAGCAGATCGGATCGCTGCGGTTGCTTTTCGGCAGGAGTTGGCCCAGGCCATTCTTGATGACACGCTCTCTAATCCAGTCCGCGTCATGGCCACGGTTGGCCAGCAGCATTGATCCGGATTTGAGACGAGAGCGCGGATTTCCGGCACTGGCTCGGCTGTCGGGCTCAACGGTCGCTATGCACCCGAAAGCGGACCTATTATGCTCACCGTGAGTTTTGTCATTCATGACCCAGGGCGGACATGTCGCCTTGCGGATGCTGATGGCGTCATACGCCGTGCTTTTGTTGTGCTACAAGACGGCAATTCTAACCTATTCGTAGCGAGTGCAAGTGATTCGCCTGACCGAAATCAAGTTACCGCTGGATCATCCGGCTGAAGCAATCAAGAAGGCGGCCGCCGCTCGGTTGCGCATACCGGTGGAGCATCTGCTCTCGTGCGCGATATTCAGGCGCGCCCATGACGCACGTAAAAAGTCCGACATCGCGCTGGTCTATTCGCTCGATGTCAAGGTGAGGGACGAAGCGGCCGTGCTGAAGCGCTTCGCAAAGGACAAGGATGTTGTTCCCGCTCCAGATATGACTTACCGGTTTGTCGCTCGCGCGCCCGAGAACCTGCGCGTGCGGCCGCTCGTGATCGGTGCTGGGCCTTGTGGACTGTTCGCGGCGCTTGTGCTTGCCCAGATGGGCTTTCGGCCGCTCATTCTGGAGCGCGGCAAAGTGGTGCGGGAGCGCACCAGGGACACTTGGGCGCTATGGCGCCGCTCTGTGCTTGATCCAGAATCGAACGTGCAATATGGCGAGGGTGGCGCGGGAACGTTTTCCGATGGCAAGCTCTACAGCCAGGTCAAGGATCCGCGCCACCTCGGCCGCAAGGTGCTGACGGAGTTTGTCAAGGCGGACGCGCCATCTGAAATTCTCACCGAAGCTCACCCCCATATCGGCACGTTCCGCCTCGTGAAGATGGTGGAGAACATGCGGGCCACGATCGAAGGGCTTGGTGGGGAATACCGTTTCAAGAGCCGCGTTGCGGATTTCGATATCGAGACGTCCAGCAACGGTGAGCGGCGCATCCGTGGCGTAGTACTGTCTGACGGTGAGCGCATCGCAGCAAGCCATGTCGTGCTCGCGATCGGCCACTCGTCGCGTGATACTTTCCAGGTTCTAGCGGATCGCGGGGTCCACGTGGAGGCGAAGCCGTTCTCAATCGGCTTCCGGATCGAGCATCCGCAATCTGTTATCGATACGGCGCGGTTCGGCGCTCGCGCGGGGCATCCTGTTCTGGGCGCTGCGGATTACAAGCTTGTCCATCATGCCTCCAATGATCGCGCCGTCTACAGTTTCTGTATGTGTCCGGGCGGCACAGTGGTCGCAGCAACGTCCGAGCCTGGACGCGTGGTCACCAATGGCATGAGCCAGTATTCACGCGCCGAGCGCAACGCCAACGCGGGTATCGTGGTCGGGATTACCCCGCGCGATTTTCCGGGCGGGCCGCTGGCGGGGGTCGATTTCCAACGGCGCTGGGAGTCGGCGGCGTTTGTTGCGGGGGGCGGCACTTACGCGGCGCCGGGGCAGCGTGTCGGCGATTTCCTTGCCGGCGTACCGTCAACGTCGCTCGGCAGCGTTATCCCGTCCTACAAGCCAGGCGTCACACCGGCTGACCTTTCTGCGTGCTTGCCCGACTATGCGATCGCGGCGATCCGCGAAGCGCTGGTTGTGTTCGGCCGCAAGATCCGCGGTTTCGATATGGGGGATGCGGTTCTTACCGGCGTGGAGACACGCACGTCCTCCCCCATTCGCATCACGCGCGACGACACGTTCCAGAGCCTTAACACCAAAGGGCTGTTTCCCGCCGGCGAGGGCGCTGGCTATGCCGGCGGAATTCTCTCCGCCGGCATCGACGGCATCAAGATCGCGGAAGCGGTGGCGAAGAGCATCGTCGTCGACTGACTCCAGGAGAGCCGGTCCGACGACTGGCTGGGTGGCAAGCGGAGATCAGGTGCGCCTACTCTCAGCGGCATATTTGATGCGTCCGCACGCTCGACTCTACGCGGCCTCTTGAGGCTTGCCCCTCTCAGAACGCGGCGGTGGTGCGGACGCCGAAGACGATGGCGTCGCGGATGCGGCGGGTCTGGGTCGGATCGTTGGGGTCGACGGCGCCGCCACCGGGATGGATGACATATTCGACGATCGGCTGCACGGCGACGTTCGGCGTGACCTGGAACGAGTAGCTCGCCTCGAAGATGGCCTCGAAATCACGCACCGGCGTCGCGATCCCGGTGAACAGCTGCAGATCCTGGTCGTAGCGGCGGACATCGCGCGAGATCCTTGCATAGGTGGCGGCGATGCCGAACTTGTCGTCGGGACGCGCCGCGCTGAAGCCGGTGAACTGGATGCCGCCGTCGAGATAGAAGCTGATGAGGTTGCGATCCGACGGGCTGACGGAGGTCCTGACGAACAGGCCCGCCCCCTTGGCGGCATCCAACGGGCTGCGCATCAGCAGCTGCTCGAACACCGCGAACACACCCTGGTTGCGGCGCATGCGTGCCGGCTGCCCGGAGCTGAGCGGATCGGCCAGTGCGCGTCCGTCGCTGTCGAAGCGCTGGTTGTCGAATGAGCCGAAATGATACCAGGCGCCGGCGGCGATCGTGCCGGGCAAGGCCGTCGAGCCCAGGTCGAAGCCGTATCGGAGCTGCCCGATCACCCAGGGCGGGTCCTGCACGCGGAACAGGATGCCATGCGGGTTCTTGAGCTGGGGATCGCCCGGCCCTGGGGGCGCGGCGTCGCCGTCGAACACGGCGAGATAGCCGACGAGCTGATCGGTGAACTGCGCCTTCAGCCGGATGCCAGGCACCGCGAGCGGCGGCGATGGTCCCCCGCTCGGGAGGATGATGCCGGTGATGCCCGGCCATCCCAGCGCGGAATTGGCGAACAGATCGTCATATTTGCTGTCGATGAACTCGACGTCGGACGGCTGCTGGCCGACACGGACCAGAAGCTTGCCGCCAAGCAGCGCCTGCTCGACCCAGAACTCGTAGAGCCGGCTGGCGGGCAAAGCCTCGACGCCGCTGACCAGCATCAGATTGCCGACATAGCTGCGCGACAGCCCGTCGCCATGGATCTGGTAAGCGTTGGCGTGGAAGGTCGCTCCGCTCCACCCGACCAGCTTCTCGAGGTCGATCGTCGTACCGACATCGAGGCGCCCCGTGTAGATGGCGCCGTTGCGGACACCGCCGACCGGGTTGGCGAAGGTCTCGCCGATATAGGTCAGGTTGAACTGGATGCCCCAGTCGGCGAGCTGCTTTTGAACCTCCGTCTGCCCGCCCGCCGCGGCGCGATCGTCGGCGCGTGTTTCCGAGGACAGCGTCATCGTGATCAGAAGCGCAAGCGCGGCCGAAGAGATCCGCCCTGCCATCGACGCTCGAATTATCACGCAACACTCGCTATCTGATCAGGCCAATGCGCTTCATCAGCAGGAACGCGCCGCCGGCCGTCAACACCATCAGCAGAGCGGCCCAAAGGAAACCGTCCTCCGTATCGGTCAGCGGCAATCCCTTGGTGTTCATGCCGAAGATGCCGGTGACCAGCGTCGGCGGCAGCAGCAGGGCCGTCAACACCGACAGCACGCGGAGACTGTTGTTGGTCTGCTCCTCCATCTGCAGATGGAGCTCTTCCTGAAGGAGGCGGCTGCGGTCGCGCAGCTCGACGACCATGTGGTCGAGGCCGTCGAGCCGCTCCGCCAGATCGCGGGCGCGCAGCTGCAGGGCCGGCTTGATGTCGGACGGTGCGTTGCGGTCGAACCGATGCAGCACGACGCGCAGCTCGGACAGATGCCGGTGCAGCCTCACACAGGTACGGCGCAGACGGCCAAGAGCGGGAAGCTGATTGTCGCCCTCGTCCGACAGCAGCTTCTCCTCGATATCGTCGAGCTGCTGCTCGAAGCCGTCGACGACGTGCTCCATCGCCTCGGCGACGTTCTCCACGATGCGCTCGAACAGCACGGCCGCGCTCGGGACGCGCAGACCGGATTCGAGCGACCGCCGCGTCACGTCGACCGCATGCAAGGCGTGATGACGGCCGCTGACCAAGAGACGCTCGGTCATGACGAAGCGCAGCCGCCCCGCCTCCTCGGTCGATCCGCCAATGTCGCGCGCGAGATCGGCGATCACGCCGTGCACACAGTTCTCAGTGCCGTGCAGCTGCTGAAAGCTGTCCTTGGACAGCAGCAGGGCCCGCGCCGCCGGGGGCAGGTCGGAATTGCTGAGCCACTGCACGGCGCGCGCATCGGCCAGATTGAAGTGCAGCCAGTACCAGCCGTCGTGATCGAGATGGAACGGCTGGTCGCTGGCGAGCGGCTGGGGCGTGCCGTCCGCCGTGAAGCGGAAGGCCCACACCAGCCCCTCCAGAGGCGGCGCCGTCACGGCTGCGAGGACCGCCCGGTCAGCGCGCATCGTCAGAAGATCCGGCTGAAGATCACGTAGAGCGAGCCCGACAGCAGGATCGCGGCTGGCAAGGTCAGCACCCAGGCCATCAGCAGGTTGCGGACCGTCGACATCTGCAGCCCGGAGCCGTTGGCCGCCATCGTGCCGGCGACGCCCGAGGACAGCACGTGGGTGGTCGACACCGGCAGACCGAACACGTCTGCAGCGCCGATCGTGGCGGCGGCGACCAGCTCGGCCGATGCACCCTGCGCATAGGTCAGATGCGACTTGCCGATCTTCTCGCCGACCGTCACCACGATGCGCTTCCAGCCGATCATCGTGCCGAGGCCGAGCGCGATCGCGACAGCGATCTTGACCCATGTCGGGATGAACTTGGTGGCGCTGTCGAGCGAGGCCTTGTAGGCGTTCAGGGTCGCGATCTCGTCCTTGTTGAGATCGCTCTCCTTGTCCTTCATCAGGAAGCGGATCGCCTCCGAGGTCAGGTACATGTCGTTACGAGTATTGCCGACCGCCTCGGCCGGCACCTTGTTGAGCGAGCCATAGTTGCGCACCTGATCGCCGACGTCCTTCACAAGCACGGCGAGCGAGGGATAGGTGCCCTCGTTGATCTTGTGCTGCGAAACATAGAGCGTGACGGCCGGACGCGGGTCGCCGATCACGTTGTAGCCGGCGGCCTTGGCGGCGATCACCTTGGAGGCCGCCTGTGAGGTCTCCTGGAATTTCGCGATGTGCGATTCCGGCAGCGTGCGGTTCAGCGCATAGGCCGTCGGCACGGTGCCGATCAGGATCAGCATGATCAGGCCCATGCCCTTCTGGCCGTCGTTCGAACCATGCGCGAAGGACACGCCGGTGCAAGTCAGGATCAAGAGGCCACGGATCCACCACGGCGGCGCCTTGACGCCTTCCGGCGCGGCGTAGAGCGCGGGGTTGCGGACCAGGAATTTGAGGATGTAGAGCAGCGCGGCGGCGCAGATGAAGCCGACCAGCGGCGACAGCAGGAGCGCGTAGCCGATCTCGGTCGCCTTGCTCCAGTCCACGCCGGAGGTGCCGTCGCGGCCGCGCAGCAGCGCATTGGCGACGCCGACGCCGATGATCGAGCCGATCAGCGTGTGCGAGGACGAGGCCGGCAGGCCGAAATACCAGGTGCCGAGATTCCAGATGATCGCGGCGATCAGCAGCGCGAACACCATCGCGAAGCCGGCGCTGGAGCCGACCTGCAGGATCAGCTCGACCGGCAGCAGCGAGACGATGCCAAAGGCGACCGCGCCGGAGGAGAGCAGCACGCCGAGGAAGTTGAAGAAGCCGGACCACATCACGGCGAATTCCGCCGGCAGCGAGTGCGTATAGATCACCGTCGCCACCGCGTTGGCGGTGTCGTGGAAGCCGTTGACGAATTCGAAGCCGAGCGCGATCAGCAGCGCGACGAACAGCAGCATGTAGGGCAGATAGGTCGTCACCTTCACGCCGGTGGCGTCGACATCGACATAGATGCTGTAGGCCACGAACATCAGGCCGGCGGCGAGGATGCCGAGGAAGAGGATCATCGTCAGCGGGTTGAACCCCTTGTCGAGATTCGGCCGTCCGGCCGGCTGAATCGGCCGCTCGTCGCCGACGGCTTGGTTGACTGTGATTTCGGCCATGTGGCTCTCCCCGTAGACCCCAGTACTCGGAGATCTGATTTTGGAGCGCAGATGCGAAGCGCAGATGACAAGCGCTCGCACCCCTGCCGAAAACAGCTGTCAAGCGAAGAAGTCAATCAAGCGTCACGCTGGAGCCGTATAGCTGATGCACCGCAGCACGCGTTGGCTCGTTCGATCGGCGGGCGCAGCGAGATGATGCGTATTTCGGCAATGGAGCGCGAAATGATCCCGACCATTCGCAACAAGACCTGGGCGGAATTGAAAGTCGGGGACAGCGCGGCCATCGAGCGCACATGCGCGGTCCAGGATCTGATCCTGTTTGCACATGTTTCAGGCAACACCAACCCGCTGATGCTGCCGGACGGCAGCGCCAATCATGGCAGCAAGGATGTCGTCGCGCCCTCGATGTGGGTGGGGTCGCTGATCTCGGCCGTGCTCGGCAACGTCATGCCCGGCCCCGGCACGTTGTATCGCTCGCAATCGCTCGAGTTCAAGAAGCGCGTGCATGTCGGCGACCGCCTATGCATCACCGTGACCTGCAGCGAGAAGCGTGAGCAGCCGGTCGCGGTGTTTCGCGCCGAGATCACCGACCAGGCTGGCGAGCTCGTCTGCGCGGGACTTGCCGAGGTCGACGCGCCGATGGTCGCAATCGAGACGCCGGTGCGCGAGCTGCCGGCGCTGATCGTCGATCATGCCGATCATTTCGCCAGGCTGGTCGATCTTGCCGCGCAGCTGCCACCGCTGAAGACCGTGATCGTCTGCCCGGAGGATCACAACTCGCTCGGCGGCGCCCTGCTCTCGACCGAGCGCGGCCTGATCCATCCGGTGCTGATCGGCAACCCCGACCGCATCTCGGCCGCCGCGCGCGAGATCGACGCCGACATCAGCGGCTGGGCGCTGGTGCCGGAGACCGATCATCGCGCCGCCGCAGCGCGCGCGGTCGCGATGGTGCTCGACGGCGAGGCCGGCGCCGTGATGAAGGGTGCGATCCATTCCGACGAACTGCTCGCCGCGGTGGTGAAGAAGGATGGCGGCCTGCGCACGGCCCATCGGATCAGCCACGTCTTCGCGCTGGACGTGCCGACGCTCGACGAGATCCTGTTCATCTCCGATGCCGCGATCAACATCGCGCCCGATCTGCTCGCCAAGGTCGACATCATCCAGAACGCGATCGATCTCGCCCGCGCCTGCGGGCTCGACCGGCCGCGCGTCGGCGTGCTCTCGGCGGTCGAGACCATCAATCCGAACATTCCCTCGACCTTGGACGCTGCGGTGCTGTCCAAAATGGCCGAGCGCGGCCAGATCAAGGGCGGCATCGTCGACGGCCCGCTGGCGATGGACAATGCGATCGACATGGAGGCGGCGAAGACCAAGGGCATCGCCTCGCTGGTCGCCGGACATGCCAACGTGCTGATCGTGCCGAACCTCGAGGCCGGCAACATGCTGGCGAAGGAGCTGACCTTCGTCGCGCGCGCCGAAGCCGCCGGCCTGGTCGTCGGCGCCCGCGTGCCGGTGATGCTCACCAGCCGCGCCGACAATGATCGCGCCCGGCTCGCCTCCTGCGCGCTGGCGCAGCTCTACGATCATTGGCGGCGCGAGGGCCGCGCCTTCTCCGGTGCCGCGCAAGCCCTGGCGGCGGAGTAGCCGATGACGGACGTCATTCTCACGGTCAATGCCGGCTCATCCTCGATCAAGTTCGCGGCCTATGAGGTCGGCGCCGGCGCGTTGCGCGCGGTCGCCCGAGGCCATGTCGACGACATCGGTGACGACACCATTTTCGCGGCAGGCTCGGCGGATGGCCCGGTCGAGCGGCAGCCGATCGATGCGGCCAGGGGCACGGTCGATCATGGCGCGGCGCTGCGGCTCGCGATCGACTGGCTGCGCCGGCACGAGGAAGGCTGCCACGTCGTGGCGATCGGTCACCGCGTCGTGCATGGCGGGCCCGATCATGCCGAGCCGGTGGTGATCGATACCGGCACGCTGCAGACGCTGCGTCGCCTCATTCCGCTGGCGCCGCTGCACCAGCCGCACAATCTCGCCGGCGTCGAAGCGGCGCTGCAGGCGTTTCCCGACGCGGCGCAGGTCGCCTGTTTCGACACGGCGTTCCACCGCCAGCATCCGTTCGTCGCCGATGCGTTCGCCCTGCCACGGCGGCTCTACGACGAAGGCGTGCGCCGCTACGGCTTTCACGGCCTGTCCTACGAATATGTCTCGCGGCGGCTGCGCAGCCTCGCGCCGGACCTCGCATCGGGGCGCGTGATCATCGCGCATCTCGGCAACGGCGCCTCGGTCTGCGCGCTACGCGACGGTCGCTCGATCGCGTCGACGATGGGCTTCACCGCGCTCGACGGCCTGCCGATGGGCACCCGGTGCGGTCAGCTCGATCCCGGCGTCGTGCTGTATCTGCTCACCGAGAAGGGCATGAGCGCCGATGAGATCACGCACCTGCTCTATCACGATTCCGGCCTCAAGGGCCTGTCCGGCCTCTCCAATGACATGCGCGAGCTCGAGGCGTCCGATGCGCCGGAAGCGCGCGAGGCGATCGACTACTTCGTCGCGCGGGTCCGCCGCGAGATCGCCGGGCTCGCCGCGACCATCGGCGGCGTCGACGCCGTCGTGTTCGCGGGCGGGATCGGCGAGCATGCCTGGCGCGTGCGCGAGCAGATCCTCGCTGACATGGGCTGGCTCGGCATCGCCCTCGATCGCGCGGCCAATGCCGGGAATGCGCAGACGGTGAGCCTTTCCGATTCACGCGTCGCCGTGCTCGTCATTCCGACCGACGAAGACCGCATGATCGCCGAGCACACGGCCGAGATCCTGGGCCTGATGCAGCCCGCGGATTCGATGCCGCTCACGCGCCTGACCGCCTGACCGAAGGGACCGCACATGTCTTCCCCGTATAGCCCCGCCACCGCCGGTGCTCGCGCGTTCGGCGCCGCCAACATCACGACGACCCAGACGCAGCGCGTCTCGCAGAGCCTCAGCCGGCATCTCGACAAGTTCGCCCGCGAGCACGGCAAGCGCGTGCAGGAGCTGATCAGCGAAGGCGCCGGCCTCGTGCAGGCGTTCAGCGCCGCGCAGGCCCATCTGCTCGACCACGTCAATGCCTATTGGATCGATGCCGGCCAGCGCATGGCCTTGACGCTCGACGTGCTGCGCGAGCGCGCCGACAATGACGCCCAGCACGAGGCCGCCGGGACGCCGCCGGTGCTGATCTACGATCATGAGGTCGCGCTCGACGGCCGCAGCCTGCCTCGCCCGGTCAACTACATGCTGCTGAAGATCCTGCCGCCGGCGGGAGTCGTCACCTATGAGTGGAAGCGGCCCTATGTCATCATCGATCCGCGCGCCGGCCACGGCGCGGGGATCGGCGGCTTCAAGCAGGACAGCCAGGTCGGCGTCGCCTTGCATGACGGCCATCAGGTGTATTTCGTCGTGTTCCGGCCGCATCCCGAGCCGACGCAGACGCTGGCCGACGTGATGCGCGCCGAAGCGGAGTTCATCGCCGAGGTGCATCGCCGCCATCCCGAGGCGCCGAAGCCGATCATCGTCGGCAACTGCCAGGGCGGCTGGGCGACCCTGATCCTGGCCGCGGCCAATCCCGACATCACCGGGCCGTTGGTCGTCAACGGGGCGCCGGTGGCCTACTGGTCGGGAAGGCTCGGCGAGAATCCGATGCGCTACAATGGCGGCCTGCTCGGCGGCATCCTGCCGGCGCTGCTGCTCTCCGATCTCGGCGGCGGCGAGTTCGACGGCGTGCATCTCGTCTCGAACTTCGAGATGCTCAATCCCGGCCGCAACTATTTCGGCAAATATTTCGATCTGTACACCAGCCCGGAAAAGGGCCGCGCCAGCTTCCTCGAATTCGAGCGCTGGTGGGGCGGCTTCCATTTCATGAACGAGCAGGAGATCCGCTGGATCGTCGAGCAGCTGTTCATCGGCAACCGGCTGTCACGCGGCGAGGCGCGCATCGAGCGCGGCCGCCAGCTCGATCTCAAGGCGATCCGCTCGCCGATCATCGTGTTCGCGAGCTGGGGCGACAACATCACCCCGCCGCAGCAGGCGCTGAACTGGATCGTCGACACCTATGCCGACGAGCACGAGATCCGCATCCGCGGCCAGCGCATCATCTACATGGTGCACGACAAGGTCGGCCATCTCGGCATCTTCGTGTCGTCGTCCATCGCGAAGAAGGAGCACACCGAGGTCGCCTCGACGATGAAGACGATCGAGGCGCTGGCGCCCGGCCTCTACGAGATGACGATCGACGAGCAGATCGGCGACGGCGTCGACGCGCGCTTCCACGTCTCGTTCCACGAGCGCAAAATCTCGGATATTCTGGCGATCGACGACAATGACCGCAGTGAGGAGCGTGGCTTCGCCGCGGTGGCGCGGCTGTCCGAGCTCGGTGCCGAGCTCTATGATCTCACCGCGCGCCCGCTGGTGCAGTCGATGGTGACCGACGAAGTGGCGAAGCTGATGCGCGATGCGCATCCGGCGCGCGTGACTCGGCGCGCGTTCGGCGGCAACAGCGCCGGCGCCCAGGCGATCCGCAAGGCGGCCGAGCAGGCCCGCGCCGAGCGGGCGCTGGCGGCGCCGGACAATCCGTTCCTCGCGCTGGAGCAGCTCTGGGCTAAGAGCATCACCCAGGCGTTCGACGTGTTTCGCGACGTCCGCGACACGCTTTACGAAGCCGCCTTCCTGTCGATCTACAGCTCGCCGCTGATGGATGCGATCGCCTCGACGCACGCCTTTCAGCGCGTGCATCGCGAGCCGAAGGAGCTGCGCTTCCTGCCCGAGGTGCAGGCGATCCTGCTCGGGATCGATCGCGGCGGCTTCGAGGAGGCGGTGATCCGGATGCTGATCCTGCTGGCGGAGTCGCGCGGCTCGGTGCGCCGCGACCGGCTGGAGCGCTCCGCCAGGGTGCTGACCAAGGACGAGCCGTTCGCCTCGCTCGGCGCCGAGCGCCGCGCCGCGCTGATCCGCGAGCAGTCGATCATCGTCAAGTTCGAACCGGAGCAGTCGGTCAAGACGTTGGCCGAGCTGTTGCCCGAGGTCGACGACCGCAACCGCGCCATCGACGTCGTCGAGTTCATCGCCGGCTCGGTCGAGGACATGGAGCCGAACACGATCCGCACCCTGCAGCGGCTGCGCGAGGCGCTCGGCTTGCCGCCGCTGGCGTTGGCCGCGGTGTCGGCCGATCCGCTCAAGGAGAACGGCGCGATCCGCGACGTCGCCTGACGGAAGAGGACGATGTCCGAGAGCGCTCACGATCCGCTGCCGACCGTCTGGAATCCGGACGACCGCATCGGCGACATGCTGAAGGGCCTGCGCGGCCTCGTGGTCGGCGTCGCCAATGAGAGCTCGATCGCCTTCGGCTGCGCGGCCAAGCTGCGCGCCTTCGGCGCCGAGGTGGCGCTCACCTATGCCGATGAGCGCACCCGCGATTTCGTCGCGCCGCTCGCCGCGCAGATCGGCGCCAGCCTGCTGCTGCCGCTCAATGTCGAGCAGCCGGGCGAGCTCGATGCCGTGTTCGCGCGCCTCAGACAGGACTGGGGCCGGCTCGATTTCGTCGTCCACTCCATCGCCTTCGCGCCGAAGGACGACTTGCACGGCCGCGTCATCGACTGCTCGGCCGACGGCTTTACCCGCGCGATGCGCATCTCGGTCTATTCCTTCCTGGAGCTCTCGCGCGCCGCGGAGCAGCTGATGACCCAGGGCGGCACGCTGCTGACGATGAGCTATTACGGCGCCGACAAGGTCGTGAACAACTACAATATCATGGGCCTCGCAAAGGCGTCGCTCGAAGCGTCCGTGCGCTATCTCGCGGCGGAGCTCGGCGGCAAGAACATCCGCGTCTATGCCGTGTCGCCCGGGCCGCTGAAGACCCGCGCCGCCAGCGGCATCGCGCATTTCGACGAACTGGTCGAAGCCGCCGTCAACCGCAGTCCGGGACGACGCCTGGTCGACATCGCCGAGATCGGCCGTGTCGTCGCGTTCCTGGTCGGCGGCGGCGCCTCCGGCATGACCGGCGACACGATCTATGTCGATGCCGGGCTGCACAACATGGCGTGAGAAAGTCGCTCGGACGGAACGCCGCGCGACCGTCTCCAACCGATCTCTCCGGTCCGGCTGCCGGTCATTCGATCGGCTTGCGATTTCAGGTCTCCCGAACAAGCCGCGATTGCGGTAATGAGGTAGCATCACTGTCAGGGGGGATTCGATGTGGCGCTGGGTGAAGACAGCTCCCTGGCTGTTCGTTGCGATTGCAATGGCTGCTCCGGCCACGAGCCGGGCGGAGGGACCCGGTGCCATTGTCGCGCGGTTTCCGGCAGCCCATTTCGAGACCACGACGCCGGAGGATGCGGGCTGGTCCGTCGATCAGCTTACGGCGGCCAAGGCGTGGTCGTTGAAGATCGCGCCGACCGCCGCCGTGATGATCATCCAGCATGGCCGCATCGTCGCCGAATGGGGCGATATCGCCACCAAGAGCAATCTGCATTCGGCGCGCAAGAGCCTGCTCAGCGCGCTGATCGGTATCGCCGTCAGCGACCACCGGATCGACCTCAATGCGACGTTGGCGACCCTCGGCATCGACGACAACTCGCCTGGCCTGAGCGAGGAGGAGAAGTCAGCCACGGTCGCGGACCTGATCAAGGCACGTTCCGGCGTCTATCACGCGGCGCTTTACGAGACGCCGGGCATGGCACGGCGGCGGCCACCGCGCTTCAGCCATGCGCCGGGCACCTTCTGGTACTACAATAATTGGGACTTCAATGCGCTCGGCACGATCTACGAGAAGGCCACCGCGCAGTCGATCTTCGATGCGTTCAACCTGCAGATCGCGCGCCCCATCGGGATGCAGGACTATCAGCCCAGCGACGGCAGCTACGTTCGCGGCGCCGCATCCAACCATGCGGCCTATCCGATCCGGATGAGCGCGCGTGATCTGGCCCGTTTTGCGCTGCTCTATCTGCATGACGGCAGATGGGGGGACCGCCAGGTCATTCCCGCGGCCTGGGTGCGTGAGAGCACGCGCGCCTATTCGGACGCGTATACGGAGTTCGCGCGCGGCCTCGGATACGGTTATCTGTGGTGGGTCGGATTTCCGCATCACCTCTCCGGCGCTCCGGCGGTCCAGGTGCCGGCCGGCACCTACGCGGCGATGGGCGCTGAAGGGCAATATGCCTTCGTCATCCCGAGCCTCGATCTCGTCATCGTGCACCGGATCAACAGCGATCCCGCGCTCGAACCGGTCGGGCCGCGCAAGCGGGAGCCGACGTTCCGACAAATCGCCCGGTTGCTTTGGCTGATCCTTTCGGCGGCCGGCGACCGAGACGTCGGTCCGGACGCCAGCATCGCGCGCGCCGATGGGGCACGACCAGATGTTTCCGGGCTGAAGACGGCGATGTCCGGCAAGAGCCTGCGTACAGGCTCATCCTTGAAAGATGGCGCTTATGCCTGGGAGCTCCATGCCGACGGCACATTGTCCATGGTCACCGGCGCCGACCGTCATGAGCGCTGGCATGGCAATTGGAGAGTCGACGATGGGGCCCGGTTCTGTCGTTCCCTCGATGATGGCGACGCGCAACTCGCCCGCGAGCGTTGTTACGACGTCGTGCTCAAGGATGCCGCAGTCCAGTTGTTCGGCCCCGATGGGCTGATGGAATTCGATATGCGGGTGGAGTAGATCGCCGCGTCACCAACCAAACCAGAACGCGCAGGCATTCCGGTTTGGATCTCCGGAGCGATCGGCCGGTGAGTCGTAACCCCGATACCGACATTGTCTGCGATACCGATCTACGCCCATCTTGCCGGGGCCAGACACAAGGCAAACGGCAAGTCAGCAACGAAATCGGTGCGTCGGACCTTCCGCGGCAGCGTTCCGCAAGTGACAAGGACGCATGTTGACCATCTCTTCTGCTGCACAATCAGGTTTCGCATACTGACGCCGACTACGTCGTCAGCCCACCCTCCATCCGAGCTTTGCACCGACTTCTGCGCGGTCCAATCGACTATCATTCCGAATTTTTGCATCAGTCAGAAGTGCTCGCCATAGTTGCATCTTTAATTGAACACTCGACACAATCACTATCTTAAGTGTTCATCGCTAAATTGGCCGCATGCATGAATCCCTGCGCGAAAAAAGCCGCTTGCGAGCCGTCACGCCTTTCTCCCAGGTGATCATCGGTGAGAGAACCGCTTATCTCGACTCCATACGGGCATTTGCTGCTATTCAGGTCCTGCTGCTGCACTTCGCTTCGGGGTTCTTGCCGGACCTGGTCGCGCCCTCACCCGCCTCGCGCTTGGCAGCTGCTATTCACGGCTCCCCGCTCAGTTTCCTCTACGACGGCACTTCGGCAGTCTACATTTTCTTCTGCTTGAGCGGCTACGTCTTGACCCGATCGTTCCAGCGCGATCCCTGCTCCATGCCGCGGCAGATGGCTGCGCGAGCCGTCCGCCTCGGATTGCCAGCATTGGCCGCCACGGTGTTTGCCGCGAGCGTCATCCTGCTGTTTGGCAAGGCCAATGTGCAAGCCGGTTTGCTCACCGACAACGCTTGGCTGAGCAAACAATGGAATATCGATGTCTCAATGTTGTCTCTCTTGAAAGACGGAGTCTTCAACGCGCTTTTTCTGGGCTATCGCGATGTCCCGGGCATCGGGCTTCTCGCTCCATGGCAGAACAGGTTGAACGAGTCTTTTGTTGCACCGTTCTGGACGCTCAGCACTGAGTTTTATGGATCAGTCATGATTCTCGTCCTCTGCCGGTGCGCCCGGCAGGCGCCACGGATTTGGCTTGCGATTGCGATCCTGGGAACGCTCTACACGATACGGAGCGCCTATATATGCTTTTTCGTCGGGCATCTGCTCGCTTCGGTCCGTTACGCCGACAGGCCGGCGTCTCAACGAAGGCCAATAGCGACCATCTTTATCCTCACTGGATTATTCTTATGCGTGATCGCCGAGGTGTGGCAGCCGGCCTGGCTTATTCGTTTGTGCTCTCTGGATACGGTATGGTTGTTTCCAGGGCAGTTTCCTCCGATGCAGCACAAGGCGTTCGGCGCCATATTGATCCTGATCGGCATCATGGATCATCAAGCCTGCCGGGATTTCCTGGGCCATCCGCGACTCGTCGGGCTGTCGAAATTCTCGTTCCCGCTCTATCTTGTTCATTGGCCTGTTTTATGTGGCCTTTCATCGACAGCCTTCGTGGCATTGAGCGAGATCTGGAGCACCGAGTCGGCAAGGATCCCTGCCATCTTGCTAGGCCTAGCAGCGAGTGCCGCAGTCAGCTATGCATTCCGGCCGGTCGATCGGTGCGCGATTTGGCTATCGTCCCGGATACGTATCTCACGCCTACAACAGCAATTGAGTTTGCCGATCAGTGAGGCACGGGCCTAGCCGGAACCTCAAATCTCACCGGACATGACCTGAGCTTTGCATTCACCCATGCCATGGCGGCGACAGAGTAGATCGCAGTTCGACCGTCATCGCAGGTGACCCGAAACCGTTAAATAGCCAAGATTCTCATATGGCAGCATCGAAGCTGACTTCGGCGGTCCTTCCGACTCAGCAGATGGCGTCACCAGAGACGGAGCCGACGGTCGACCCGCAGCGCGGATGTCTCCAAACTACTCATGCGGATCGATCTTGACTTGCCTGACATAGACTTCGACGTCCCGGATCGTCTCCGTCAGGCGATAATCCATCAGCAGCGCGTCGAGTTCGGGACTTTCATGCAGCCATTTTCTCCACGGACCTGTCATATTGTCGACGAGCACGATGTCGGGACGCACCCGTCGAAAGTCCTCGATCATCCATCTTCGTTCCCGCTGCGCGTAATCATCGACGATCGTAAGCGACTGCGAACTGAACATGCCGCTTTCGCGTGCATAGTCCTCATAGCTCGCAACCAGCAAGCTCTGCTGGCGAGAGGCCCAGATGCCGCCAACTCTTCGAGTGAGGGGGTGGGCGAGACCGCCATTGCCGGAGATGGCCAGCACTGTCGGGTGTTCGATTCCGATCCTGGCGATGGCCGGTTGCAGGAAGCTGGCATCGAGTGCGTGATTGAACCAGGAGACCGTCGGTACAACGAGCGCCATCGCCAGGATGCCTCTCGCGAATCCCAAGGGCGAGACCAACGAGGCCGCAGCCGGCGAGCTCATGGCAAAGCCAAGACTCAGCCAGGCAAAGGCGAGCATCGGGTAAGAATGGTAGGGCCAGCCTTTACGCTGCAGGAGGTAGACGACGAAAAAGGCGACCGATGTCGTGATCAGCAGCAGAAGCACGGGATCGAGCTCCCGGCCGCGCTTCCGGACGAGTGTCAAAGTCAGGATCAGGCCCCAGAGCGCAGGTGCCGGTTTCATCAGCATCAGGCTGAGCGGCAATCCGATCGAATACACATCGCGGACCAGCGGCAGCATGTCCGTGATGTATTCGGGGAAGAGCAGTACGGTGCAGACGCCATAGATTGACACGACGGCAGCTGCCACGAGGTTCTCGGGTGACAGCAGCGTACGCGGGGATCTCAGGTAAGCTGCAACGAAACCCACGCCACCAGCAGCGACCAAAGCGAAGTGAGGCTTGAAGCACAGGGCCAAGCCAAGACCGGCACCGGCAACCCAGGTCGCCCATCGGGGCGGCAACTCACGATGGAGCCGCACGGCCAGGAGTGCGATGAACGGCATCAGCTCGATCACGGCGATATGCTCGCGCTGCCCGAAGGACTGCAGCGGCAACAAGGCGAGTGCCATGATCGCTGCGATCGCCAGCCCCCATGCCTGATAGCGGGATAGCTCGATCGACGGGCGCAGGATCAGTAGACTGGCAGCGAGCGAGGCCGCGATTGCGAAGAACACCAGACTGTCGAGAACGATCTCCGGCGAGAGACCCAGCTGGCGAGCGATGAGGAGAGCAGGCACATAGACCAAAACCGCCATCGGCGGGTTGGTCTCCAGTATTTCCGAATAGAGGCGCTGACCGTCGAGCCAGCGTTCACCGGCGATCAGCAGCCAGCTCACATCGCTATTACCTGCCGTGAGATGGCGGAGGATGATGCCCGTGCCGAAAACGACGATGACCAATATCCAGCACGACATTTGTGGATATGCGACGGCCCGGAGCGTTCGAAGGCCCGCGTGTTCTTCAGCCAGGTGCAGGGTCATTGATGCTATCCCGTAAATCTACGGGACCTTACCTGGACACCATTAACAGATTGCTTATGATGTCCGTGACAATCTCTGGTTTACGCGGGCAGCTGACGATCAGGTGCGGACGGCAACTGTAGGAGTTCGGGTTCTCGCTCCTTTTTGCTGATTGCGAGGCCGTCCAGCCGTAGAAAGCTGCACAACTCTCCGTCGAGTTTGGTACACTGTCAGATCTGCTAGATATGCCCCGATCACGCGCCTACGAGACAGCTTCAATTGGATCTGTGATGTTCAACGAACACACTCCCACCGCGTGATCATCCGTCGGTAGAAGAAAGTCGGACAGCGGCTTCCTATTGCTGACAGCCAAGCCTGATTTCGCGCATCACAAACCCCGCGAATCGCAGTCTATCCGGCCTGTCCATCGTTTCGCCGATCGGCCGCCCTAATTCATCCGAATGCCACCGCTCTCTGGAATCGCGCCGCGCTCGCGCACCGAACACCTCAACAGCGATCGGTACAGACCAGCTTCCAAAAACTCTCGTTCGCGATTACGCGTCAGATTACCCAGCGAAGACCGCGGCATACGATGAGATGGCGTTCCGAGAACGACGTCGAACGTCAGTGGACACCACGCTTCAACAAGTCGAGCCGAAACCCTCGACGCCGCCCGCGTTATATTTGCTTAAGCATCATCTCACGGTATCTATGTATTTCGCTCGCCGAGGTTGATTTTCGAACGCTGAACGCCGTAACAAGGCACCGACAGAAACCAGTAGAAATACGTGGAAATGCGAGAGCGGACGACCATGTCGGAAACCGCCAAAGGTGGACTGTTGCCCGATTTCGGAAGCTTCTGGCTGGTCTTGGCCAGGGCCATCCCGGTCAAGCCTCAGAACAGCAGCGAGACTGCAGCGGCATGGAGCGTTTTTCGTCTCAACTGGTTGGTCCTGGCCGGCCTATGGATGACTTTTGGGCTCTGCTTGCTGCTGACGGATTTCCGCGTTCGATCGCAGGGTTACATTGCGCTTCTGTGCGTGACGCTCGTATATGGTTGCATCGGATACGCGAAGGCACACTCAGGCGCCCGCGCCAAGCCCTGGCTCTTCTCGTTCCTCACTGGGCTGGCTCAGACAGTCCTCGCATTCAGCGTGCTCGCCTCGTTGTCTTACATCGTCACCGCGGCCGGCCTGCCGCTGCAGGACGCAAATCTGCTCGCGATTGACCAGTCACTCGGTTTCGACTTCCGCCACTACCTGTCCTTTGTCAACGATCGCCCCTGGTTGATCACGGTTCTCGGCTTCGGCTATCGATCGATCGCATGGTCGATCGTGGTCATCGTTGTGGCACTCCCTTTGTTGGGCCACTGTCGCAGAATTGCCGAATTCAATCTTGCAATCAGCCTCACAGCCGCGCTGACCTGCTGTATGACGCTGATCGTTCCAGCAGTCGGCGTCTATTACGCGTTGGGACTGACCCCTTCCGACTACCCCAATCTTCTTCCACAGGCCTATTACGATACCGCGCGCGACATGCCTCTTGTTCGCGATGGGACGTTGCGTCTGCTCGACATCAGCCAACTTGTGGGTATCGTCACCTTTCCAAGCTTTCACGCGGCAGCCGTCGTCCTATACGGATGGGCACTATGGCCACTGCGCTGGCTTCGCCCTTTCAATGTCATACTCAACGGGACCATGTTACTTTCGACGCCGGTCGGCGGCGGGCATTTCCTCATAGACATCATCGCAGGTATTGTAATCGCGCTCGTGTCAATTCTCGTCGCCCGCTTCGTCGCACAACGTGCGGATACACTCAAAGCGTTGGATCAGCGCCCCGCCGAAGGGTGCAGTGCGTTTCTGAAGACACTGCGCGGCTTTCACCAGCATCAGCGAGCTTGACGCGCAGCCCGGAGCTATCGGAGATGCGTGCTCCCGTATGCCAGTCTCATCTCGATGAGTTGGTCGAGACTGGTCGGCCTGCAGGCGCGACGGCGACAAGGCCTAAGTCCTCGTCGATCGGGCGACCGCGTCGATCAACCTGGCGAGACGTTAGCGTTGCGTGAATGTCAATGCTCCCGCTGATACGCATGGCAAGCGGCCGAGGGCTTCGCAACTTTCCGCGAAGAAGGTCGTCTATCTCACAGACGCTTTGAACCGTCCGGATGACTGAGCAGAAGCCACATGTTCTCCCGTAGCTGATCGATCGTCTCGTGCTCCGCCGAGGAGCAAGCGACGGCTGATCGATGCCTCGGGGAACTCGGCATCCCCTTCCAGTGCACAGCGGCTCGAAAGGACAAGGGGGCAAGAACCAAAACTCCCACAGCCGAGGCGGCTGCGGGAGTGTCGGTCTCAGTGGTTGCGGGGACCCGCAACAGCCACTCCCAGAGACTGCCGCCGCTGGTGATTTCGGTCATGTCTAAGTAGCCATGGCATCGCGCAGCCTAGTTTGACCGGAATGTAGGTGATTTGCGTCGGCGGTCGACGCTCCAGTGAAAAAGTGCGCTATTCACTTCTAATTCTATCTGCTTCTGTCGCGTACCTTTTCGGATACCCGCTCTGGGGTCGCTTCTAGGTCTTCGCGTAGCCAATCCAAATCGTCGTCTCTGACGCGATCGCCAAATTTAGGGGTCTTGGCTGGCTCAGCTTCACGAGTGCCAGGCTTTTGGGAAAGCCAATCGAGTTCGCTGGTACGGTTCAGCTGCGGTTGGCTACGAGTTCTGACTTCCTCTGGTACGCGAGCGGCGCTTATCGCTTCCTTCTCATCGTGCCAACGGCCAGACTTCTCCACCTCAACCTCCGGCTCCTGGTCGACCTGGCGGGCGCGCAGGTCCTCCAGGCGCACGGCTACCCGTCCCATTTCGTACGAGATATCGACCCGCTCATCTTGGAGGTCACCAATGTATTCAAGGAGCCGGCGCCGCTCGGGATCATTCTTCAAGAGAGCCATTTCTGCTGCGGCGATATCGCCTTTCAGCCGCGAGTCTGAGGCTGATAGCTGCTGCAGCCGCTCTTCAAGTGCCTTGACTTGCTGATCCAGCGTCATTTGTAGCTCCAATGAGCGGGGCTAGTTCTTGTGGTGATAGGTGGGCTGATAGCTCTCTTGGTTCAACAATTCGGCGTAGAGCGTGGCCCTCAGGCGCTCACCGGTGAAAAGCAGTCTCCGATACCCCTCATATGCCTTGACGGTACCAGAACGGACATCGGCTGGCATATCGGAGTACCTGTCCATATTCTCGAAGCGTCGCTTCCATTTTTCGTACAGCGCACGACGACGGGGCATGTCGGCCTCAATCTCTTTGATTTCGGCCATCAATTCGTCAATGCCCGCCGCGTCCAGTTGTTGGACTTTGAAAACCGGACCGAGCAAGACCTTGGTCATACAGCTAGTCTGGTGCGGGAATGCTACAACCGCAAGTGTGTAGTCCAAGATTTTTGCGTGGCTCATACCTTCAAAGCGATTGTTTTCGAACGATTCCACCTCTAGTTTATTGGCTTTCAGCGGGGGCATTTCATGAGTAGTTTCGATCCCTTCGGGGACATGAAGCGAGCGTGGAGCGTCTTTTCGAGCACGCAAAAAGCGGTCAACAAGGCCATCAACGCTCATCATCAGCGTCAACAGCGTAGGGAAGCGGAAGAGCATCATCGACGGCAGCGCGAAGAGCAGGAAGAACTGCTGCGCAATCCACCACCGTTACACGGATCCGCAGCTTGGGCCTCACCGAGTGAGCTTACGAAGTTCCTGAAAGGACGAGAGGCATTCGACAATCCATCATCGATCTTGCTGGGTGCTATGAAGGACGAGACTGGCGTGGTGCGTTTCGTACACTGGGACGACGCAGGCCATCTCCTCACGGTCGCGCCTACCCGCTCGGGTAAAGCGGTAACGACGCTCATTCCAAACCTGCTGCGATACAAGGGCAGCGTCGTTGTCATAGACCCCAAGTCGGAGCTCTACGAGCAGACATCCGCATGGCGGGCGGCGAACGTCGGACCGGTTTACCGGATCGCTCCGTTCGACAGGGGCGACAATCCGAAAACAGCCAATTTCCCGCAGCATGGTTTCAATCCGCTGACCCGTATCCGGACACAAGCGGACGCGAGAGCGCTGGCGCAACTGATGTTCCCACGCGATGCGAACGCAGCGGAGTTCTTTATTGAGGACGCAGTGGCCTTCCTGACTGCACTCATCATGTACGTGCTGGACGAAGCGCCACCTGAACGCCGCACGCTTGCGGCAGTAATCCAGGCCTGCAACCTGCCGATCGGTCAATTCAAGCATCTGGCCGAGCGCATGGCCAATTCCAAGCGCAGCAGCATTGCCGCCGCTGCAACCAATGTGCTTGGCAAGTCCGAGGATCGGGGGCTGCCGAACATCCGCGATACGCTGCATAGCAAGCTTTCGCTGTGGGATGACGAAGAGCTTCTTGCCTGCCTGAAATTGCACGACTTCAATTTTGAGGACCTGAAGGACAGTCCAGCGACGGTTTACCTGGATGTACCGTTTGACCTCATTGGTCCCTACTCACCATGGTTGCGCGTCGTCCTCAAGTCGGCGCTGGATGCCATGCTCCGCAACACGCGGACCCCAGACATTCCAGTGCTGTTCGCGCTCGACGAATTTCTGCAGCTCGGGCCTTTTCCAGAATTCCGGGACGCAATCCGTACCCACGCAGGGGCAGGCGTACGGCTCTGGTTCTTCCTGCAGGACGTTGCCTCGCTTGAGGAACACTACCCAAGGAATAGCTGGCGGCCGTTCTTGAACACCTCGATCAAGCAATTCTTCGGCATCGACGACCCGTTTACGGCTGAACTCGTCGGGAAATATCTTGGCACCACGACAGTAGCCTACCGATCGACCAATGCCGGCAACAATACCTCTGCCGGTCGCGGCAGCTACTTTGAAAACGATGGCAACACGAGCTACTCTTCAGGCGAGTCCGTGCAATTTGTCGGGCGCCCTTTGCTGACGCCGGACGAAGTCATGGCGCTGCTGTCTGACTGGAGCGGGAAGGGTGAGCGCATCGGGATTGTCCATGCGCGTGGGCCTCGCCCGTTCAAGGTTCATCTCACCGCATTCGATAAGAGCGAGACATGCCGGGCACGAACCGGGGCATTCCTCAATAAATAGGATCGAACCATGCGTTTCGAATATTTTTTTCCCAATGATTGGGCGACGTTGGCCAAGCGCTATCTCGTGGTCAGCGCCATCCGTTACATTTGGATTTTGTCTTTCTCGTTTGATTTTTGGGCATCTGCTAGCGTCTTGTACCCCAACCCTCAAGTTCTGGTCGTGCTGCAGCGAATAAGCGTCAATCCCTTACTCTTGATCGATGGCAGGTTCTTGCCGGCGCTGTTCAACTTGGTGCTGGCATTGATGCAGGCCGGCATTGCTGCCGGAGCAATACGACTGATCGTAAGAATGTTTACCGGCCAAGGCGAGAACGCCAGCGGGGCTTCTGTGGCTGAGGTCGATGGTCGCAAGCTACGGCGGCCGTGGTGGCTAACCCCGATCGCGATGACATTCTCACTTATCATCTCGGCTTACATACTCGTCTGGGTCGCACTGCTGGTCTTCCAGGGCCCTAAAATGCAAACGCCCCGTTTGGGTTATGCGTTCTACAGTGCAGGATCCATCCCCCTCTATATCGGGCTCGCACTTGGCTTTCTCGGGCTATTGTGGGGAAGCCGGTTCAATGCTTCCGCACGCGCCATGGTCGGGAAGACGGCTGGCGTCCAACACCTGGCAAATGACCACTGGTTGACGCAGCGCGTCCACGCGTTGGCGGCCAAGCTCGACCTGCCGCCTCCAACCGTGGGCGTGATGAACGCAGTGAACGCCTACGCGGCTGGCTCGAAGCCAGAAGACGCAGCGGTGGTCCTTGGCGTTCCCCTCGTGAAGAAACTATCACCTGAAGAGCTGGACGCCGTCATCGGGCATGAACTCGGCCACATTGCATCCGGCGACATGCGCCGGATGCAGTTTGCGGAAGGCTATCAACGTATGTTTGGTACCATCCTGGGCATGATTGGAACAATCGGGGTATCCATTGCGGCGCGCCAGAATGCGAGGGCAGCACCGCTCGTGCACCTGTTCAGCAACCTCGCGAGGTTCACCTTCGCGATAGGTTCAGAGGTGATGGTCAAGGGACTATCTCGGTCCCGCGAGTACTATGCAGACGCGATAGGCGCTTCGGTCTCGTCACCCGAGGCGATGATCAGCGCCTTGCGCAGGCTCAGCAAGATCGAGGATGTGCCGACGGCGGTCGAGAACGAGTACGCCTACATGATGTTCAGGAACGGCCTGAAATTCTCCAGCCTGTTCTCGACCCATCCTACGATGGACAGGCGGTGTGCGGCACTGGAGGCCGGAACACACTTGAGGGCAATGCCACTCAAGAAACTGCCTACAGGCTAAAGGTCGCACCCCGCGCCCAGGACGTTCTGGATGCCGATGCTGCGCGTCAAGCAGGTTGTCGACTAACGGCGGGCCGCCATGTTCCGCTCGCCGCGGAGCTCGGGGCGGGTATACCATTCGGGGCTAGAACCACGGCCGTTAAGCCGAAGTGCCGGCGAATTCCGGTTTGTCGCGCCAGATTCGAATCGGTACCGCCGACGTCGGTCGACTTGTAAAACACGTTTGTTGGCCCATACTGGCATCATCACGCATCCCGTTTCCTCCTCTGAGGTACGGCCCCCGTTCACGCCTTCCGGCGTGACGGAAGGCACAATCAGAGAGATGACCATGGGAGAACTGTCGTCGTATCTGGCGATTGCCGGACTTGCTCATCGCCAGGCAGCCGAACTCAAGCAGGCCGTTGCCGACGGTGCGCAACACTTTCCGAACGGAGAGCAGACTTTCCTTGCCAGCGAGATCGCGTGCTGCGAGGCGGTCATCGCTTCGGTCCGTGCGGTGTTCGCACAGCACTTCAGGGTTCTGGAGTTCTCTGCCGATGGAAAGGCGGCAGCTCGTATCCCGCCTGCTCTGCGGGATCTGATGAGCGAGGAGGAACCTACCATCGTCGAAACATGACGGATGCCCCGCTTTGCGGGGCACTCGTCGTTTCTATGGCCTGAAAAGCTCTATCAAATTGAATGATTCAACGTTCTTTTCGCAGTCACGGGCAAGTTCTGCGAGGTCTTCCTCGAACTGCTTATAGATGTACAACGACTCATCTTCCCCGACGCCCCTTTCATACACATGAACGAAACCGGCGTTGTAGCGCTTTTCAATCGGGTAGTAGATGGCCATGACCTTCTTCTCGGTCATCACTGCCGAATAGGTATTGAAGCGTCGATGTCCGTAGATGCGGAGATTCTTCAAGTTGTCCCATATCCCGTCACATAGAAGCCGAATGGAATCTCCGATCTCGGCTTGTTGGACCTCAGTGTTCTTCGTGCTCACGTCCGCAATCGGTTTGATGAATGGATTCTGCGGGTGAAGCACGAAAATGTCCGTGCGACGCCCCTCTTGCAGTCGGCCACGAAGAGTTTCCAGGTGTCTGGGCAACCACATTTTCATGTCGTTAAATACAAGTGTGAGATGTTCCGCACTTGCAAGTTCGGGATTGTAGTTTCGGCCGTTCGCCGGATACAGCAATCCGGATAAGCCGTACGGAAGCGACGACTTTCCCTGAGCTGGGAATAGCTTCTCGTAGAGATGATCTACCGCCGTCCGAACTACTTCGCTTCGGTGGCCCATTTTGACGGGGTCTATGGGGATGCCAAGCGGCTCCGCCAGCTCGTCGACTTTCTTGCGGTACGGCTGCTTTGCGTAAATGACCATTCTGTTCTCGTCCGAACGTCTACCTTTCCCTTCTGCCATTAAGCCCCCCTGACCTGCCACGCCATCGATTACAGCACCAAAAGCCACGTTGTAATACCTCTATGTCACCACCACGCACACCCTACTGCACTAACCACGGCACTACCTGAGGCACGCAGCAGGACGCCAGCTGTAACACCTTGTGGCATCTTCACTTCTACCCGCATCAAATGGCTTTCTCCGCAAACCTTCGAGGCTCGACCCTCTCGAAGCCCATGAAAAGCGCCTGACGCGGAGCCCTCCATGACAGACTTCAGCCATTTGCTGCTGCATTTCCTCGCCCTTGAAATCAAAAGCGAAATCCTTGAGTGGCCCGCGGTCTCTACTCCAGATACCGCGATCGATCCCACCGAAGAAGCCTTGCTAAGGGAATTTCGTCCCATCCATCAATCATCCGCTGGTCCGCGTGAAGGCCGGTTTCAGCGAATGGAGAAGTGGAGCAACGGCAACCCCGTCGCCTACTATCAGGCGTTCTGCCGTAACCCGGAGACCGGAAAATTCGAGCGGTATGGCTGGCGCTACATGCTGTCAAACGGCCAGCTGATCCTGCACAAGACATTCCCTGTCCTGAACAAGGATTACGAGAAACGAGAATCAAGGAGCGCACGGGCCGCCAGATAGGGGAGCCGAGCGATGCTCTCCGAGCCCAGCATCGACCCGCTCCAGCACGAATGGATGGGAGCTGCGAGCAGCCAAGTTCTGCTCGGCCTCGATGCTCGACCGGATTTCATCTGTGAGCAGATCGACCCGCCCGTAGATTTACGGGATCGGGACAATCTGCCCGACGTCGGCAAACGACTTGGCAAGGTCGGACGGCGCGACTTCCAACGCCTTCAGCAGGAAAAGCTCGCAATCGCCGAGAGCCTGAAGGAAGCCGGCCGCGACGAAGACGCCGGCCTGCTCCGAAACTGCTGCACCAACCTCATCATCGATAAGTACGAGAAGGGTCGCCGGGTACGCGGCCCCAATGAATGCAAGCACCCTCTGTGCCCGACCGCGCAATTGGCACGCCAGCGGCGGACCTATCGACGCGTCGCACAGGCATTGGAGCGCTACCTGCGACGCAAAGAGGGAATGGTGGGCATCATGCTTACCACCACCATGGAGAGCTGCCCGTCGCATGAACTGCGCTACCGCACGGGCCAGCTGATCGCAGCCTGTTCACGGCTCATGACCTTTGCCCCGGTCAAGCGGGCGGTCGCCGCCTACGTCAGGGTCATTGAATTCACCCGCAACGCGGTGACACAGCTGTGGCACCCTCATGCCCATTGGCTTCTGCTGGTGCCGAAGTCCTACTTTGCCAAGGGCAGCAAGACCTTCATCGACCATGACCGATGGAGCAAGCTGTTCCGCAAAGCGCTGCGCTGCGCGTACACGCCTATCGTTGATGTCCGTGTCGCGAAAGGGGTGTCGTCCCCGCTTTCCGAGGCGGGACTCAAGCCCCTCCGTGAGATCGCCAAGTACACCACCAAGCCCGGCACGCTGGTCTACTGGGACAACGGCATGCCGTACGCGGTCGGCCGGCAACGGCCTGAGCTGTATCGCAAAGCCAAGGGCGCGCCGCTAGAGCCGATGTTCAACGTGCCGGTGATGGCGCTGGCAGACGCCGTCAAAGGCCGCCGCCTGGTCGCTCTGTCGCGCAATCTCGAAACCGACGAAGAGCTGGATTTCACGGACGACCCTCGCGGCGACGAGCTTGATCAGACCACCGAAGATCTCGGCGCCTTCATCTGCACCGAGTTCTACGAGTGGCGCGGTCGCGGGCGGCACGGCGATTACTTTCTCGTCGGTCGCTCGTTCGACGAGCCCGGTCAACACAAACGCAAGGAGGGATTCGCAATGGGGCCGTGAGCATGGATCTCGAGTTCGGTTGCGTTAGTTGCGTTGCGTTTCCCTCTCACCATCCACATGGAGACTGACATGTCTGACTTTACTGATGCTGATATCGTCGTCCGCGGCACGAGCCGTGGCGTCCGCGAGAGCCGCAACGAGCGGGGCCAGATTGTCGGCCACTCGGTGCAGCTGGTCAAGCGCAATGCCAAGAATGGCATTGAGGTCTTGCAGGTGCGCCTGCCTGAGGGCGCCGATCCCGCCAACTACGCCGACGGTAAGCCGGTCGAGCTGGTGGCGGATATCTCCTCGTACGAGGGCACGATGTACTACCGCGCCACCCGGGAGATCCTGCACGCCAAGCCGGTCGACAGCCGCACGGCTGAGCCGGCGCGCAAGCCGTCGACCGCGACCGCTCTGAGCTAAGCGCATACAGCGGGTCGGGCAATGGCGCCCGGCCCGGTTCTCTCGATCTCAGGAGATGAAACCATGAGTGATGCGGATGTTGCGGCGGCGAAGTTCGCCGCGATCAACTGGGAGACCCTCGACGTCAGCGCGGTGTGCGCGTTCTACGACCAGATCGGTCGACCGCCGGGGGAGCGCGCTCTCCTAGTGGCGCCGATCGACCCAGCGAAGCGCGACGCCTGGAAGCGGCGGTGTATCGCCGATCTTTCGGCCATGCAGGTCCGTGCCTGTCCGACATGCGGGGCGTGAATGCAAGGCCGCGCAATGCCGCGCGGCCTTGGCCTCATTGGCAGGGGAGACAAAATCATGAACGACAATGCGGAGAAAAGGCTGGCGGCGTACGAGACCGGCTATATGTGCGGCCCCGCGTTCGTGGCGTTGGATGACGTGCTGATCTGGGCGCGAGCGGTTGCCGAATTGCCCAGGCAACCGCTCGCCGACCGATCCGGCGATGACGGCGACGCAGCCGGCCACGAACAACACGACATGCATGTGGCCGCGCGGCAAGAGCGCCTTGCGGCGTTAAGGAGGGCCGCAGAATGAGCGCCTTCAGCCGCGGCGAGCAGGTGTACGACAGTAGGATTTACGATGTCGCGAGATGGGGATTCGGGGTGCCTACCGTGTATTGGGACCCGCCACCCCGCCCAGCGGAGTTCGCCTTCGGGCCGGAGCCCTTCGAGATGTGGGGCGTGCCTTTCGAATATTATATTCCGAAGGGGTCGCGGCAGGCGTACCTGGTGCGATCCGGGCACAGCGAGGTTTACGCCGATTTCGCCATGAAGCTCATGCTCGGCCGCTTCGCGCGCGAGGCGACGAGGACCTTCGCCGTGAAAGCGTACGCCGGCGTGACCGAGCATGAGAGAAAGCAGACGATTCTGCGCGAGGCGGCGACGTTGGCCGAGACCAAGTGGTTTGGTGACCTGGAGGCCGACAAGGAGCGCGTTCTCCGCGAGCTGCGCGCCGGCCGCGAGGCGAAGCTGTCCCGCGACTGGGCTAAAGAAGCATCTCAACCAGATGCCGATGCCGCCAAGCGCAAGGAGGCGCTGACGACGGCCGAACGGGAGATCGGCCAGGCCGATAAGTCTCGCCTCCAGGCGCTGCGCAAAGCAGAGCAGGAGATCGCGGCCGCGCAGCAAGCGCGCGAGAAAGCTGCACGCGAGGCGCAATGGGCGATCGAGAGCGCTGCACGCGATCGAGAAAGCCAGGCACGGGAGGCTGCCGAGCAGGCGCGTGTCCTGAAGCTCTCCCGGCCGATTCCGCTGGCACCGCAGCCTGGCGGAATTGTCTTCGGCACGCGCATCAAGGATGGCGTCGATTTCGTGGTGCCGCTGGCGCACCTCCAGCACATCTTGCTCAGTGGCGTCTCGGGCGCCGGCAAGACCGTGCTGCTCCATGCGCTGCTCCATCAACTGGTGCAGTCCGACCAGGTTGAACGGCTGGTGCTGATCGATCTCAAGGGGGGCGTATCGTTCAACAGGTATCGCATCAGCCCCAAGGTCGAGGTGATCTATGAGATGGCCGACGTCATCAGGGTCATTGACCAGGTGATGGCACTGATGGTGCAGCGGCAGAACTATATGCGCGAGAACGGCATCGAGTTCTGGCGGCAACGCCGTACGTTCCTGGTGATCGACGAATATGCGGAAATCCAGACCGAGATCGACGCGGCCGACACCAAGGAAGCCAAGGCAGAAGCCAGACGCCTTGCGGCGAACCTGGCGAGCATTTCCCGGCGAGCGAGGGCGCTGGGAATCGTCATGGTCTGTGCCCTGCAACGGCCGACGACGGACGCCATGGACGCGGCCGTGAGAAACAACCTGAGCTGCCGGATCTGCCTGCGGGCGGCGACGAGCCAACTCGCGGCCTCGATGCTGGACGACCTGGAGCGGCTGCCCGTACGGCCCACCGAGCTGCCGACCGGCGAATTCTACTACTATGACGCCAGCCGGGGTCTGACCCGGCTGCTCAAGGCCCAAATTGCGCCTGGCGTCGATCTCGCGGATCTTTTCTGACATCGTCGAGGGCGGAGGTGAGCACGGCGCGCGCCAGCGCGCCGCGCGCAGCCGACGCCCCTTTCGTACATACCTAAGAAACAAATCATGGGATTTGTCCCCCAAGGGCAAGGCTGGTCCGGTGAACGGGGGTCGAACCGTCCCGGGCAATATAGCTGGAAGGCAACGCGGCGGTCTCAGGGGTGCGCGAGTGGTAGGCAGCAAAGGCGGTAGCCCCGACAATGAGCAACACTAAGAGCGCGAAGCAATCGACCGCGAATTGTCGGCGGCGTGCAGCGTCTCGGCCAGCCCGTACGGCCTCGGGGGATGGTGGGTCAGGTTCATAGCCCCGCTGCCAGGGCAAGCGCAGGGGATGAGGACGGCGAACGTCGATGCCGAGGCTCACGCCGTCCCAGTCGTTGTTACTGGTCAGCACATTGCGCAGGTACTTGGCCAGCAGGTCATCGTTTCTGCGGGGTTGCGGGTTGTCGGCGTCACGCTCGGCAAACCATTCGCGCAGGTCTTGAATGGTCTGCTCATCGGTCTTGATGATGAGGGTCGTTTTCCATGTTTGGATGTCCATGGGTCACACTTTCTGTCATTGGTTCTTCTTGGTTGGCCAATGCAGCGACCGACCGGGCGCGCAAGCGCACGGGCGGAGCTGCAATTTCCTTGATACCTCGGCGTTTTTGACTGGGACTTGGCGGCCGTTTCCGCTCAAGCTAGTATGCAGGCACGGCTTCGATTGCGAGCAACCGAAGTCGAGAGCCCCGATTGGATGCGGGGCTTTTTCATCGTTAGTGCTTGTAAAAGACCCCAACCGTCCCACAATAGATTCATCCACACCTGCCGTTTCGCCCCTGGGCGATCGGTCTCTCGTCACCGCCTCCGGGCGTGACGGAGGCCTATCCACGGGGAATTTACTATGAACGAGCTACTCAATGCCGCTCGCGAGGGCGACACAGCCATGGTCGAATCCTTGCTCAGCGAGGGTGTGGCGATCGATCTCCAAGACAAGTACGGCACCACCGCGCTGATGCTGGCGGCCCTTAACGGCCGCACCGCCACCGTGGAAGCTCTGCTCGCCAAGGGCGCCGCAATCGATCTCCAAGACAAGTACGGCGAAACCGCGCTGATGCTGGCCACGCACAATGGCCACACCGCCGTTGTGGAAGCCCTACTTGCCAAGGGAGCGGCGATCGACCTCCAGAGCAACAACGGCTTCACCGCGCTGATCTGGGCGGCTTACTACAAACACACCGCCACCGTGGAAGCTCTGCTCGCCAAGGGTGCGGCGATCAATCTCCAGGACAGCGACGGCTTCACCGCGCTGATCTGGGCGGCTTATCGCGGACACATCGCGATCGCGGAGGCGCTGCTCGCCAAGGGAGCGGCGATCGACCTCCAGGACAGCGACGGCAGAACCGCGCTGACGTTGGCGGCCTTCGTGGGTCACACCGACATCGTCAACCTGCTCAAGGCGGCGAAGCAGCCTACGGCCTGACTCTTCCGCTCGAACACCTGGACGGCCCCTCGCGGGGCCGTTCTTTCGTCGTAAAATCGCAAACTCACAAAATCGTAAAATCATGCAGAAGATAGGCGGCGCAGTCCGCAATTCCTCTGCGAGAACAGATTCGTAGACAATTTGACCGGCCGCTCACTGAGACCTAAAGTAGCGTCGGCCACAGGAACTCGACGCTAGAACCTAACGTCCCGATTCGGAGCATAGGGAAGGTTCCCGACAATAAACTTGCCGATCTGCGGGCGATGACTCATCATCCTCTCTGAGAACAACGCAAACGATCCCCAATAATTCCATGACAACGCTCACGATCGCCGCTGTATCAAGCGCCATCACGTCCGACGTCAGAGTCAATGGCGCTCATATACGCGATTGCATGACGAAGGCGGCAGATCTAGGCGCGCGCCTTGTACATTTTCCCGAAGGTGCTTTGTCCGGCTACGTAAAGGCTCAAATCCAACATTGGGATCAGGTGGACTGGTCTATCCTCCAGGCCGAGTTGGACGCAATCGCCGCGAATGCAAGAAAGCTCGGGATCTGGGTCGTTGTCGGAGCCAACCACCAGCGCATAGCACCACTGTGGCCGCATAACTCTTTGTATGTTATTTCCGAAAATGGCATCATTATCGGTCGCTATGATAAGCGGCTAATCTCCCACGCAGAATCAATCAGCTGGTACACGCCCGGTTCGGACCCAATCGTGTTCGAGGTCGATGGCTTCCGATTCGGTTGTGCGCTCTGCATCGAAATCCATTTTCCGGAACTGTTCATGGAATATGGAAGGCTGGGGGTCGATGGCGTACTTTTCTCAGCCTACGCCGAGGACCCGATCTTCGCAGTGACTGCCCAGGCCCACGCAGCAACCAATAACATCTGGATGAGCGTATCCACTCCTGCCGCCTGTCGCCCTAGACTACCTTGCAGCTTGATCGGGCCAGACGGCTACGTGTTCGGCCAATCAACGCTGGAGCAGGATCTTGTCTACGGGACGCTGGACCGTTCGAAATACGAAATTGCTTTGACAAAGGCCCGTCCTTGGCGGGCTTCTGTCCGCGAGAACAAGAAAGGACCGTAGGACCAGTATCTGTCTTTCCAAAATCGTAAAATCCTCTTTCAAAGGCCCGCTAAGCGGCCCTGGCCTCGTTCGGTTGAAGCCCATGCAGGAAGTCCGCCGCGCGCTGGGCGTGCGAAGCTGCCGTGAAGATCGCGCGCTTGTCGTCCTTGAGCACCTTGATCCAGCTGGCGACGTAGGCGGCGTGATCCTCCCGGACTTCCGGGGTGAGGCCGAGATCCGCCAGCAGGAACGCCGCGCCAAGCTCGGCGACGAGCTCCTCCATGGCGTATCCTTCATCGCCGAACCGTTTGCGCCCGAATTCCCGGGCGAGCCGCGAGGGATGCCGGGTCCAGTGGATGCTCTCGTGTCCGAGCACCGCGTAATAGCTCAACGCATCGCGGAAGAACTCAATGGCAGGCATGTGCACGCGGTCGACCAACGGGCTGTAGAACGCCTTACCGCCGCCATGCACCACGTCAACAGCCGCAGCCTTGAAGAACGCCTCGGCAAGCTCGATCCGCTCAACCGGGCGCAGGGGCGCTTGCGGAGCGTCGCGGTACTGGTCGGGCAAACCATCAATCTGCTCGACGTTGAACACGGTGTAGCCGTTCATGAAGGGAATGGCGTGCTCGGCTTCTTCGCCCTGCTCGTTGGTTTCCGTCCGGATGATGCGGTCGGCGTAGACCACCAAGGTGCCGGTTTCGCCCTTGCGGACGTTGCCACCCACCGCCAGCGCTTGGCGGAACGTCATCCAGGTTGCCGAGCCGTAGCCCATTTCCAACGCGGCAGACCACAGCATCAGCACGTTGATCCCCTGGTACGGCAGGCCGTTGGCTCGCAGGGGACGGGTGATCCGCCCCTCGCCATGAGGCGCACTCCAGGGCTTCTGCCAGGGCCGCACGCCCTGCTCTAAGAATGTGACGATCGTATCGGTGATCTTTTGATAAACGTCCTTCTTCACCTTCGCTTCTCCTGTCCGGTTGCGCATGCAACCGGAACTAGGCGAGCGCCGATGAGCGGGGGTTGGCTGTCACAGGCCGGAATGCGCCGGGTTGGTGCGGGCCGGAGGACGCGAAGCGACCGACTACCCGGCCGGCGTATTCCGCCCGCAGGGCCTGGCCTTGACAGCCTGGGGGCCGCAGGCCCCGCTTTGCCGGGTAATGCCCCATGATCAGCTGAGATTGCAACGGCAACTGTGGCTATAGCCAGTGCTGTGGACTATGCGTTGCAAACGCTTTCGGATCGGGACCGAGGCCATCTTACAGCCATTGACCTGCGCATCCGATGGCTTATCTTGAGCCCCGGATCGGGAATGCTCGATTAGGCGCTGGGCCTCGGTGAAGATCGGGGCCTTTCGCATTTTTCCGGCCGTGGACCCTTCGCATCACCTGAACGAATTTTTAGGCCGACTTTGCTGAAAGTTGTGCCGATCGGTTGACGGCCGGGTTAGAATCTCCTTCGGGGGACGTAGAAGATGGCTAAGAGCGCGAAGGCCTTGATCAACCCGGCCATGCTCGCATGGGCGCGGGAACAAGCCGGGATCAGCCCGGACGAAGCCGCTCGTCGTCTTCACATCGAAGAAGACCGCCTGAGCGCCCTTGAAAAAGGGGATGAGACACCGACCTTCGCCAAGCTGCTGGAGATTGCGGATCTCTATAAGCGCCCGGTCAGCCTGTTCTACCTAAAAACCCCCCCTAAGGGTTGGCAGCCGATACAGGACTTTCGGCGGCTACCTGGCGTCGACAGCGGCTTTTCTCCGCAGCTTACTTACGCCATTCGACAGGCTCGGGAGCGCCGTGAAATCGCGCTCACCGTCCGCGACGAACTTGGCGAGCCGGCCCGGCCCTTCGAGTTGAAGGCCACGCTGAAGACCGATGTTGAAATGCTCGGCCAGGAGATCCGAGAATACGTTGGCGTGACCGAAGCCAAGCAACAGCGTTTCGGCCGCAAGGCGTTCGATGGCTGGCGAACGGCTATAGAAGCCAAGGACATTCTCGTGTTCGTGGTGCCCCGGCTAAAGATCCGTGAGATGCGTGGCACGGCTCTGGCCGAACAGAAAATGCCGGTGATCCTTATCAATGGCAAGGATCGGAGCAATGGCCGCGTGTTCACGCTTCTGCACGAGTTCTGTCACTTGGCCCTAAGGCAAAGCGGCGTGAGCAACATGGGCGGCGACAGAAACGACGCGCCTCACCCCGACGTCGAGAAATTCTGCAACGCGGTCGCGGCCGCTGCCCTTATGCCGCGCGACTGGCTGCTTCGAGAACAACTAGTTGCGCAGAAAGGCAGCCAGAAGAGTTGGCGGGACGACGAATTGGACGCTTTAGCTCTGCGCTTCGGCGTCAGTCAGGAAGCTGTACTGCGACGGCTGCTGACGCTGGGGCGAACGACCCAGGCCTTCTATGACAGCAAGCGCGTCGATTTCCAGAAGATCTATGCGCAACTCGATGAGCAGAAGGAGCCTTCCGAAGGTGGGCCAAAGTACCACCATGTTGTGCTTAGTCAGCTCGGCAGGACGTTCACCCAGCTTATCTTTCAAGGCTATCACGATCGCTACTTTACGCTGCGCGATGTCGCAGGTCTTCTGAACATGAAGGTTACGACCGTTCCCGTGATGGAAAAGGCAGCCTTTGGCATGGCGGGATAGCCTGGCATGGCTAAGAAGATCTACTGCATCGATACAAGCGCTCTGATCGCCGCCTGGTACGAGCGGTACAAACCCAACCGCTTTCCGAAGCTATGGGACCAACTTGATCAGCTGGTAACGGATGGGAGGCTGGTCTCATCGACCCTCGTCCTGCGCGAATGCAACAAGCAGAGATCAGAAGAACTGCATGGCTGGCTAAAGCCACGCGAGGCCATGTTCATCTCGCCTGACGAAGCGGTGCAGCTGCAAGTTGACCACATCGTCAACACCTACACGGGCCTTGTTTCGGCCGGTAAGCAGAAGTTTCAGGCCGATCCGTTCGTGATCGCCCTAGCCAAAGTGAACAGCTACACGGTCATCACCGAAGAAACCGGTATCGGTAGTCTTGGCAAGATTCCCGGTGTCTGCAACCACATGAAGGTGGAGTGCATCAACCTAATGCAGTTGATCGATGAAGAGGACTGGGTGCTCGGTTGAGCTGACCTGCCCTCACGGATCTCTGGGAGATGGAAATCGAGATCTGATAAGATCCGATTCCACCTGAGGAGCAATCGCCCCGGAAAGCCGGACGCCGACATAGGCGGATAGACCGCCGGACCTGACCTAAGCGGTAAGAACCGCCGAGGTATCAAAAGAGATTTTGGCGTGGAGCATCTCGCGGGCCAGCTCCGTTTTCCAGGACGTACCCTGTCCATAGGAAATGTAGGCGATACCGTCAAAATCGGACGGCTTCTCCACGCCTGATTTCAGGAGCGCTGCGACATGTGCCGGGCCGAGTTTCCCGATGAAGAAGCCAAGCTCGAACACAACGTTCTGTCGCGCTCTGGGCTGAACGTCCGCGCCTGCAATGCCTCCAACATCATCTGGCGTCATCAAGACAACAGCGAAGTTGGCTCCGTCTGACTCTTCCCTGAACTTTGTCAGCAGATGGCGACCACCGTTAGGTTGCAGGTGAAGAACGATAGGAGCGAGCCCAAGGTTACGCAGAAAAAGCGCCACTTCATTCCTTGCGGCCTCGTCGCGACCGTGAACAAGAAATATCTTATTGCTCCCCGGAGTGGGCTCTGGAGCGGCTGGTGGGGCGTCTTCAGGGATCATGATTTCGATGTCCTCGCGAACAAATGATACACCGAAGGCGCGGTGCTCAATATCATTGATGTAAGTGCTAAAGCTGCCGGTTGCCCAGTCCTGGGTCAGGGCTGCATGACCTTTGGCCCACCAAAACACGTGAGGGATCGCAGTGTCATCGCGAATTTCATCGCCGATTATATACCGGCGCGCCTTGGACCGAATGAGCTTGCCGTAGGCATGCTCACAAATCCGCATTTGGGCAGCGTGTCCTGAATTTTTGAGATGCGGCTTCAACCGAGACACGGCTGAGGCCGCACCTATCCATTCAAGGCTGGCCGCGGACTTCATGGCCTCCTGCGCCTCCTGAAGCGCCCTCGCAACGTCAACGCGCCGATCGCCGACAGCCATGGTTCATAAAGCCCCTGGTTTCATACGTGCAAAATCCGTTAGGTGGGCCGATCAGTTTGGTCTAGCTCACCAAGCACAAGAGAATAACTGGTGCTTCGGCCGCCCGCGGCGTCTTTCTGCAGGATGCCACGCTTGATCAAGTCGTCAATGTCGCGCGTGGCGGTCGGCTGCGAGACTTTGGCTATCTTCGCCCATTTCGACGAGGTGAGCTTCCCCTCGAAGCCGTCGAGCACGCGATTCAGCAGCAATCTCTGCCGGTCGTTGAGAGCGGTTGCCCCGTGCTTCTCCCAGAAGGATGCCTTCTGCAAGACATTCCTCAGTATCGTGTCGGCACCGTCGAACGCCCTCCCCAGGCAACTGAGAAACCAGTCGAGCCAGCTGGTAATGTCGAGGCTCCCACGCTGGGTTCGCTCAAGGATGTCGTAGTACGCTTTCCGCTCCTTCCGGATCTGAGCGGACATGCTGTAGAAGCGCTGTGTGCTTTCTTCGGAACGAGCGAGCGCCAGATCGGCGATTGCACGCCCGATTCGTCCATTGCCGTCCTCGAAGGGATGGATAGTCACAAACCACAGATGGGCAAGCGCGGCCTTGATCACAGGGTCCTGGCCCTGGTCGGCGTTGAACCACTCCAGGAAGCCCTTCATCTCGGCTTCAAGCCGCCTGGCAGCCGGCGCTTCAAAGTGAACGCGCTCGCGACCAAAGGCTCCTGACACCACTTGCATGGGCCCCGTCTGGTCGGTACGCCATCCGCCAACCGTGATCTTTTGCATCCCGCTTCGTCCCGTCGGGAAGAGGGAGGCATGCCAGCCGAAAAGCCGTTCCGCGGTCAAGGCCTGGTCGTATTTCTGGGTTGCATCGAGCATCAGCTCGACCACTCCCTCGACGTGCCGTTCAGAGGGCGTAAGGGCGCCAATGTCCATCCCGAGCCGGCGGGCGATCGACGATCGCACCTGGTCGCGGTCCAGGATCTCGCCCTCGATCTCGCTCGACTTGACTACCTCCTCGGTCAACGTCTGGAGGGAAGCCTCCGCCTTCAGCTGGAACCCCAGACGCTCCATCCGACCAAGCAGCCGCCCCTGCTTATGGCGAACCAGAGCGAGCGTTTCGGTCAGCTTTTCGGTGTTCCACTCGAAGTCCGGCCACTCCGCTCTTTCATGAATATAAACCACGATCTTTGCCCCCTCGACCGATTATGGGGCTAATCTCTTCATCTTCAAGGCATTCCGATCATCTGGTGATTGGAATAAGGGCATTTATCTCTTCATCGCCAAAGACTTGCGCAGCGAAATAGGATGTCATATAAATAATATGACATGAAGAAGCCCAGTTCCGCTCCTCCCTCGGATCTCACGCCCGCGCAGGCCCGTGCTGCCAGGGCCCTCTTGGCTTGGTCCCAACAGGACCTGGCGACCCATGCCAATGTCGCAACCTCTACCGTGGCCGACTTCGAACGGGGCCGCAGAACGCCGGTTCCACAGAACGCGGAAGCCATGCGGACGGCTTTCGAACGTGCCGGGATCTCGTTTCCGGCAGGAGGCGCCGTACTGGGGCCGGCGCTGCCGAAGCTTGCCGATCTGACCAAGTCCGGGGCGCCAATCCGATATGTAAACGGCACCGACCTGGCTCAATGGGCGGAGCGGCGCGACGGTCAGGCTTCAATGCCGACCCTGCTCTCGAAGCTTATTCGGGCGAGCGGTGGCGCCACCCCGCACTTCCCTTCTGATGAAGCCGTCCAGTTTGCAGGCTGGGATGGCATTACCCAAGCCACCACTGGATCCGAATATGTCCCCGCTGGCTCTGCGGGCTGGGAGATCGGCACGCAACGCGAGGGTGTCGCCGGCAAAGCCAATGAGGATTACGTCAAGCGAACCAAGGATGCGCTCGGCCTAAAACAGAGCGAAACCACCTTCGTTTTCGTCACACCGCGCCCTTGGCCCAAGAAAGACGAATGGGCTCAAGAGAAGCGCGCTGAAGGCGTCTGGAAGGACGTCAAGGCCTACGACGGCACGGATCTGGTCCACTGGATCGAACAGTACCCGGCGGTGGGCCAGTGGCTGGCGAGCGCCCTAGGGAGGCGTCCAGCTGGCGTGCGACAACTAGAAGAAGTGTGGGACGAGTGGTCCCGCGCCACCCAGTGGCCGCTTCCTCCCGACGTGGTCCTCAGCGACCGTAGCGAGGACAGCGCTGTCCTGCTCCGTTGGTTGCGCGGCGAGCATTCGCACATCGCCTTCCAGAGCGAAAGCTCCGAGGAAGTTGCGGCCTTCGCCTACGCCACAATCGATCAGCTGCCTACCGATATCGCGGAGCATTATTTCGCGCGCTGTGTCGTTGCCTCTAGCTCCGACGCAGCCCGGCAGCTTGCGAGCAGTCGTACACCACTGATCATCGTGATCCTCGAACCCGAAGCCGGGGTTGCAGAGGCCATCTCGGCAAAAGGTCATCACGTTCTGGCGGCGTTCGGCCAGAACCCTGGCTCAATCGGCACTGTGCGGAAGCTGAGTCGTCCATCGCGCGACGGGATCGAAGCCGCGCTGATCGATAGTGGCCTTCCGGAAGACAAGGCAAAGACTTTTGCTCGGGATTCTGCGCGAAGCTTAGCGATTCTGCGCCGGTTGATGCCAGGGGTTGCGAGCCGACTGCCGCATTGGGCTCAGGGTACGATTTCCCGGTCATTACTCGGGGCGTTGTTGGCGGGCATGTGGGATGAAGACAAAGAGGCCGACAAGGTGATCCTGTCGCGCCTGTCTGAGATGTCGTATGAAGCCTTCATCGCCAGTATCGCGCCGTACGTCAGCGAATTCGACAGCCCGATCCGTAAGGTTGGAACAGCCTGGAAAGTCGCTTCGCCACGGGACGCCTGGTTGCTTCTGGCCTCTCATTTAACGACCGCAGATATCGAGCGATACCAGGCCGCCATCGTCGACGTGCTGAGTGCAACCGATCCGCGATACACCCTGAGCCCCGAAGACCGTTGGTACGCGTCGATGCGAGGCATCGTACCGGCCTATTCCGCCTACTTGCGACATGGCTTGGGCGAGACCCTTATTTTGCTTGCGCTCTTCGGGGATCGCGCGGCCATGGTGCCCCACGCCTCTCAATATCCCGACATGATCGTCCGGAAGGTGCTGCGAGGTGCCGACGGCCAGCGTTGGTGGTCCTTGTCGCGAGATTTCCAGCTGCTCGCGGAAGCTTCCCCGGATGAATTTCTCTCGGCAGTGGACGACAGCCTCGATAGTGAAGATCAACCAATCGCGGCACTCTTCAAGCCTGACGAGAACCCTGTTTTCGGCAGCGCCGAGCACATCTCGGACTTGCTCTGGGCGCTGGAGTCGCTCGCCTGGTCGCCGCAGCTTTTGCTTCATGTTTCCCTCGTACTGGCCCGACTCGACGAAATCGATCGAGGCGGCCGGTATCTGAACCGACCGGCCGCAAGCCTTCGCACCGCTTTCCTGCTCTGGAGCCCGCAGACAAACGCCACCTTCAGCCAGCGTCTCAAAGTTCTGGACCGGATCAGGAAGCGATATCCGACTCCCGCGTGGAAGCTGATGCTTGGTATCTTGCCCACCGGTCACGATTCTTTCTCGCCAACGCCGTCCACGCGGTGGCGAGACTTTTCGACCGACAAGAAGGAAGTCGTCACCTATCAGCTCATCGGCAAAGGGGCGGAAGCGGTTCTGGATCGCCTTTTGGAAGACATTGGCTCGAACGCCGCCCGCTGGGTCGCGCTACTTGACCGATGGAGTGATTTGGGCGACCGCCGCCAAAAAGCGGCCGAGCAGCTAAAGCAAGTCGCTCAGGGCAATCCCACAAAGGACGACCGCGAGCTGCTTCGCGCCAAACTTAGGGGCGTGCTGCACCATCATCGCAGCTTCAGGGATGCCGATTGGGCTCTTCCCGAGGAGGACATCGCAGCACTTCAGGCCATTTACGACGCCCTCGCGCCGCTGGATCCAATCGAGAGTGTTGCTTGGTTGTTTGACCCATCGGTGTCCCTGCCCAACCCTACTGGCGACTGGGACAAGGATGAGAAGCTCCTTCACTCTCAAAGAGCGGCTGCAGCATCTGCTCTCCTCCGGGACTATGGCACAGAGAGATTCTTCGACCTGATCGGGACGGTCCGTGAACCCGGATTTCTCGGTCAGGCGATCGCGGAATCTGATACACGTGAAGATGTTCGGAGAACACTTCTGGTGCAGGCGCTACGCAGCGAACGAGATGCGGATCAGGTCTTCGCGCGAGGTTTGGTCTGGACCAAGTACCGGAGTGCTGGCCGCGCATGGGCCGAAGGCTTGTTCGATGAGGCGGTGTCGGGTCACTGGGGCGATAAGGCGCTCCTAACGATCCTTCTGGCGCTGCCCTCAACAGGTTGGGTGTGGGCCCTGACCAGACGGGCTGGCGAGACCAACGAAGGGTCCTATTGGAAGCGGCTGAACAGCTTTTGGAGCAAGGAAGACGATGCCGACCCCGCCTACGCCATTGAGAAGCTGATCGAGGCCGGACGGGCTCGAGCCAGTATTCACTTCATTGGTCATCACCTGAATGACGGAACGACATTCGCCTCTGAGCTGCTGGCTAGAGCACTGTTCGAGGCAGGGAGCCGGCCAGTCGAGAGCGATCCGGAGGGGAACGACCAGATGCTCCAGTACTATGCGGAGGAGATATTCAAACGCCTGGACGAGGCGAAAGATGTGTCGACTGATACCCTCGTCAAGCTGGAATGGCTCTATCTGCCTCTATTTGAGCACTCACAGCGCAAAGCAAAGTGGGTCATGGCAGAGCTTGCTTCCAATCCCGACCTTTTCGTTCAACTGATCGCGGCGGTCTATCGGCCGAGCCCGGACAGTGGGGTTGTCGATCCCCCCGCCGAAAATGAGGAGCATGCGCGGGCCGTCGCAAACCAGGCCTATAGGCTCCTGAGGCTATGGGATGTGATCCCAGGTACCCAACCCGACGGATCTATTGACGGCGCGAAGCTCGAAGGCTGGATCAAAGAAGCCCGCAAACTCGCCCATACGGTGGGACGAGGGTTGATTGCCGATCAGAAGATTGGGGAGATGCTGTCGGCCTCTGAGGTTGACGCAGACGGCATCTGGCCCGCTGTTGCCGTCCGTGAGGTAATCGAAGCGATCCGCAGTCGCGACCTCGAAACCGGAGTCATGGTCGGGAAGTTTAACCGCCGGGGTGTGACGTCGCGTCCATCTGGGGCTGGCGGTGGTCAGGAACGGAGACTCGCCAAGCAATACCGTGATTGGTCCGAGGCCACGGCCTTCGATTGGCCGCGTACGTCGGGAATACTAGAGAATCTTGCCAAAGATTATGATCGTCAGGCAAAGGCTCACGACGAAGACGCGGAGCGGCTGGATTGGCGGTGAGTGTTGGCTGGCACGCTCATTCATGAACGGCCTGTTGAAGACAATAGTGAGTTCATTAGCCTATGGAAGAATCGTAAAATCGTAACTGCGATTGCAGGGTACTTTAGCTACCGATAGCCCTTCTTGAGCCTGCGTACCCAATTCGAAGCCAAGGCCAGATCGGCACTGCCCCGCGTCTGGTGCGTTTCAACGCGAACGGTGCCAGCCCGCCCAATACGACCCCACTCCTTCACAAACGACCACTCGCCGAAGAGCGTCGGCTGGACGTCCAGCTTGTAGAACCGCGCCATGTTGCGGCTGTCATTGATGCGGGTGAGCATGATGGCGGTCATGCAGTTTCCTCCTCTTGTTGTTCTTGTTCGGCGGCAGCGGCCGAAGCCGCAGCCCGTAGGTAGCGGTGAATAGTCTCGCGACTGACGCCGAAGTCGCGGGCAAGCTTGGCCTTCTTCGCCCTGGCGTCGACCTGCTTGACGATCTCAGCGACTTGATCAGGCGTGAGAACGCGCTTACGCCCTTTATAAACGCCCTTGCGCTTGGCCACTGCGATGCCTTCCCGCTGGCGCTCGCGGATGAGCGCCCGCTCAAACTCGGCAAAGGAGCCCATGACGTTGAGCAACAGCTGGGACATAGGCGAGGCCTCAGCCGTAAACGTGAGGCTCTCCTTCACGAACTGCACGCGGACGCCCTTCACGGTGAGCGTCCGCACCAAGGCCCGCAGATCTTCAAGATTGCGCGCCAAGCGATCCATTGAATGGACCACCACCGTGTCGCCCTCGCGCACATAGGCGATCATCTGGGCAAGCTGGGGCCGATCGGTATCTTTACCGGAGGCGTGGTCGGTGAAGGTGCGATGAAGGTCGACGCCAACAAGCTGCCGATCGGTCTTCTGGTCGAGTGTGCTCACCCGTACATAACCGACAACCTGTCCCGTCACCTTCCCATGCTTTCATTCTGTGGCGTGGATTCTGAGAGGTGATGACTCACGTGTCAACAATAGCCAGCATCGATTTATGTGACACACTTTTTTGGGCCAGACCCACTGTGGCAATTGGGTGCACCCCAGAGCCGCAACGAACATGAGCCTAGCCGACACTTTTTTGAACAATTTCATTTCGTTTCACGGACTAGCGATGCTACCATGCGCAACAACCTGCTTCTTGGAGGGTCTCCGATGGACAGGGAACTTTCTGACGCGATTGCCGAAGCCCAAGCAGAATTTCTACGTGCACAGATATTTCAACAGATCCAAGCAGAACTCTCATTTCGCCTATCTAACCTGACCTACCAGCTAAAACCGCCGCGCCGGGCGAGCCTTTCGCTTTTAAGGACATATGATTCAACGGCATATGTAGACAAAGGACTTTTAAAGACTGCGAAAGTCACCCTCTCGGTAGGTCTCGCCATTCAAGCATTTTACTACGCAAACGCGGTCGCCAGAACGATCGAGACGCTATTTCCGCTAGCCATAAATTTAGGTCATTACGATCCGTCTGTTAGGGCCACGGTAAACGAAGGCCATGAGCGAACATTAGAGATGCTACGCTTTGGCATCTTTGGCCCAATTTTGCCGCAGGAACGTTGGCGGCAAGTTTTAATTTACACGCTGATGTACAAGGCTCTGGAATGGATACTCGTCCACGAGACAACCCACATCGTATGGGGACACTACGAGATGCCAGACGCCCTCAGGTCGTCAGATTGGGTCGCTCAGCTAATCGAATCACAATCAGATGACTTCGCCACCCTCCGCTTCCTAACATCCCTTAGAATCTTCGAGAAGGAGCACGATTATCAAGCTAAGCCGTGGCAGCAAGACCCTGGTCATTTCGCATTTTGCAAGAAGAGCGACCGCCTCAATATAACGCTCATCTCCATGATTCTATCAATTGCACTTGTCGGCAAGGGTAACGATGACAAGTTCTTTTCCGATCCGCGGTCTCCCGACGTCCCCAAACGCTCCCACCCCCCAAGCGCTTACCGCCTGTGGCGTTCATTGAACTTGCTTACGACGCCGGTTCGCACCAACCCGGGGATGCCGCCGCTTCACCCGCTTACGCCCGCGACAGACGGAATATTGTCTGGACGAGACCTTTATTCATTTGTCGGAGGTCTCTTGGCTCGCATAAGCACTGGTGGGAATGGGCCAATCACCCGATTGGATTCCTCACATCATGCCACCCTGCTTGAATACAACCAAACACTAATGGATAATCTCGCGCCTGTCGCTGCATACGAAGCGAGTTGGCGCGCTCGAAACATCGATCCCGACCGGCACCCGCAAAACGAGCGGGCGTACGGCAATCAGTGAGAGCGGTTTCGAGTTTTGGACCGCACCTCTGTCAACGCCTGCTTCTCGCCAAAGAGCAGCCCAACCAAGCCTCCCAAGGCGATCTTGCTGAAGTCTAGTAGCGTGTCAGCTCCACCCGACCAATCCATCCGTTTGGCAAGAAACGATGCGCCGATAAGACCACCGACAAGGAAAAGACCTATAAAGAACCTCGCAAGGTTAAACCTATAGATCGCATCATCCTCGCGCAGGCCAAGCGATCTTGTGTAGAAAATCATTGCTTCTCCACCTGTTGGCTACATCTAGCAAGTATTGCAGTGTAGCGTTATTTCCGTGAGCCGCTCAAGTCCCGTATGCCCGGCCTGGCCGCCTCGCTAGGTACATCAGCTGGCGAGCCGGCCACGGACTTTCCCAACAGTCAAAGCCCCGGCACCCCCCGTCACTACCAGTCTTGCAGTTCTTTAGATTCATGCAACGGAGAGACAGCTGCTCGCCAATTGGGCGCATGCGCAGACACCACCCACGACATCATCCTAAGGTCGCCTGGGGCTTAACACCCCCGCCAGATGGCAGAAACCGCCAGAAAGAGTGTGGTTGTGGGAACACAAACCCTTGGCCTGTGGCCGGGTGGCGGTGTTCTGTCCAGGGCGCCAGCCTAAAGGCATCGCGCCGTTCTGACCGGCGGTCTGAACCCTGAGGTCGTTCCATCGCTGGGCTGATCGTCCTAAGGAGCCCCAGAACTCTCCGCATGCAGCTGCTTACCCTCCGGCTGCGACCGCAGCAAGGCTTGGGAAGAACGGCTCCTTGACCATTGCCGTCGATATCCGGTTGCGGATAAAGCGATCCTGAGATCGATCGCTGGCGTAGACGAACCGGCGAGCCGCAGCGACCGTTGCGGCGTTCATCGTTTTCACAACCTCATCCGGCTTCTCTTGGCGCATTTTCTGCAAGATGTCGGGATGCGTAACAGCCGTGAAAAGCTTAGTCGGACTAATAGGCAACGCGAACAACATTCGCTCTCCTTTGAGTTCCCGGAAGAGAGGCCAGTCAGAGGTCAGCAATCGAAATCGGGATGCGCTAAGGTCCAGCACATTCCAGTTCATGCCATTCAACCTGCCGCCTACGCGTATATTATCCATCACGCTTTGGATCAGGCGAATTCGTATCCGGTCTGCCAGGTGCTCACCTTGAGCGAGAACCCACTCCTCGAATGTCGCCGGATCGTCAGGACGTCTCAGCTCCTCGTATCTTTGCTGAGTTATTCCGTCCGGCTGCAGCCACGCTGCATGGGCGACAGCCTTGATCTCCGCGAACGGATCTGGATGCCGAACGAGAAAGTTCATCACAAACCTCGACCAGGCACTCCTTATCTCCGGCGTCCAAGGCGTTGCCGTGCCCAACAATAGCTTCTTGTGGACTATCGATGCCAGTTCGTCTGCTTTGGCGAGGAAGTGGGATTCAAGAAACTGGGCCGTTTCTTCCGGCAAGTCCAAAAACGCATAAAGGTCCCGTTTGAATCCCGTGGCCTTCGGTCCGACGTCCTTGACGACCACCTTGCGACCTATCGGCCTCGCGTACTCGACCAGCTTTTCGTTCGGCCCACACCAGTGATTCAAATAGAACACCGGGATATAATGGTGGTCTCTCGGAACACTCATGGCGGACAATCCGTTGGGTTGTGATGACCTCTTGGGCAACCCGGCATTTAGCACACTCAGTCGCGGATAGGTTGCGCGGCACGCTCCCGCGGCACCGGGGCAATCGCCGCAAAACGGGAGCCATTGCCCTCCCCCCAGCTGGCCGTGACCTGGACTTCTCACACCGATGATTCGCCCGCAAGGTTAGCAGCGCGCGCGAAAAGCGCCAGCGTCGCCCTGCTCAGCATTCCACAGCTCACTTCATCTGCACCCGATAAACACACGATTTGCCGTCACTCTACATCATCTCCGCAAGGGTACGGAGTTGCGCCCCCGGCGGGTGGCCGATATTGAGCGCAGACAAGCTGGCGGCTGTCCTGAACCCGCCGCCGGCCGAAAGCCCCGCAACCAGCCCTGCGGGGCTTTCTTTTGCGAGCTACAACCCATTACGGCCGACACATCTCCAGTCGCTGTGTGGTCGGATTAATGCGCAGCGTGTAGTAATGGGCTGCGTCGCACACCTCATTCCCTGTATTATTGAGCGCCAAGGTGCCGCTCACCCGCACCGTGCCGCTGGTCTGCTCGGCGATCATATTGATACTGCCGCTGACAATCCGGTCGTTATTGTTGGCGACTACACCGGTCAGGCCGGAGCCGTTGCCCACAAAGTTGGTGGCGCTGATGGTGCCGGAGACTTCGAGAGCCGTCGTGGGAGTGAGGGTTCCAATGCCTACAAGGCCGGTGGAAGTAATGCGCATACGCTCGGTCGAGCCGGTGCCAAGCACCAGCGGGTAAGCCCCTCCGCCCATCACGTTTGCGGCACCGCCTACAGGACCATTATATGAAATGTAAACGTAGTTTGAGCCGCCTCCGAACGTTCCCGAACCGTTTATTTTAGCGCTACCATTTACTTCAAGCTTAGAAGCTGGCGTAGCCGTGCCGATACCGACGTTACCGCTGCTGACGATGCGCATCGCCTCGGTGCCGGAAGTGGTGAGAATGATGGTGCCAGAGGTGAGGCTGACATTCTGCTGACCGCCGGAGAACAGGCCCATGGTATTCGGCGTCGCCAGATCGATGCGGGTTTGCGGCGTACCTGAGCCCAGCGCTCCAGTGCCCAAGCCATAGGCTGTGCGGAACCAACGAACTGCATTTACTTCGTCGGAGCTATACAGCTCGGTTGCACTAACGGGACCGGTTGTGGAAATTCCGACCGCCACCAGCCCGAGTTGGGGATGAAAATACGCTGTATTCGTGCCGTTCTGTGTCACCGAGATGATGCCGGTGGTGCTGATGGCGACCATGGAGGTGGCGTTTCCGGTGCCACTCACAATCCGGTCGCTGCTGCCGGCTACAACACCGGTCAGGCCAGAGCCGTTACCGACGAAATTCGTGGCGCTGATCGTGCCCGAGACTTCGAGCGCGGTGGTGGGCGTTGCTGTTCCGATGCCGACATTGCCGGTACTGTCGATACGCATAAATTCGGCGAGCGCAAGGTTGCTGGTTACATTGAACGTCAATGCCGTATCCCCTGCCTGCGGCGAGTTTATTCGGATCGCCCTAATGTCCGCAGAATTCGTACTGCTCGCGCTTGCCGAATTGCGGAATCCCAGGATCGCAGCGTTATTCGTTAATGAACCCGTCCGTCTAATTTGGAGGCCATTCACGTTAGACGCTGTCAATAATTCGAGCAGATTTCCGGGTGTGCTCGTTCCGATGCCGACGTAACCGGAGCTGACGATGCGCATGGCCTCCGTGCCAGAGGTATAAAATGTTATGTACTTCTGAGTGGCATGCCCGGTGATGCTATTGTTACTGTTGTTTCCCCAATACATCCCCTGCAGAGAGTTCATGTAGATCGGGTTGTTAACAATTGTGAGCCCACCGCTCAGATAGCCACTTGTGCCGCTGATCGGCCCGGTGCTGCTGACACCGACCGTGACTAGGCCCATGCTGGGATGGAAATAAGCTGTATTGGTGCCATTCTGCGTCACCGAGATGATGCCAGTATCACTGATAGCGACCATGCTGGTGGCGCTGCCGGTGCCGCTGACGATGCGATCGGAGCGGCCTGCCGCGCCGATATTGGTGAGACCCGAGCCGTCACCAACAAACGCAGCAGCGCTGACCATGCCGCTCACCGTCAAGTCACCCGCCGTGGTCAGACTGGGCGCATACGTCGGACAACCGATGTCTCCCGCCCGGGAGTGATCGCCGATGCAGAGCCGATTGGTGTTATTGCCAAGCGTCGACGAGATAATCGCCATGTTGCCCCAATCCTGGGCCACGGCAGCGCTGGCCACACCGGCCAGCATCACCCCGAGCAAAAGCGCACGCATAAGCCGGACAATAGGACTAAGCCGCTGAACTGTCTCACCGCCCGCCTCGTTAGGCGTCAGTGGTGTGGCGTACCGAAGCCGCAGCCCGGCTTAGACCAACGGCAGACGATACTCCACACCACGCACCGAGCGGGTCAAGGCCGCGTAGCGCCCGAAGGGCTTGGCCTTGATGCGCTCGGTCGGGTGTGGTCTTCCTGAGAGAAAGAGCGGCGTATCAGCCGCAGCGAAGCGCAGGCCATTCGCCAGCCCGAGGATCGGTTAAGAGCGCAGCCGCAGGAGCATCAGCATAGCGCCGCGCCCGCGGGATGCGGGACCGACTGCGCCCGGCCGAGGGCTCCGGATGCCTTCGCGTGAGGGATTATGACCCGCAAGGGCGGAGACGCCACAGCGGCTCCGGGCGCAGCCTTAAGCCCGGCCGCAGGACACGCCCGACATAAAACGGCTCTCCCGAAGGAGAGCCTGGCACGTCGCGAGTAGGATCAAGGCCGCCTCTACTCGCCTTCCGGATCGGTCGGAGCGCGTGGCTCGCGCAGGACGATTTTGCCCGACACCGCCACACCTGGCGCGATGACGATATTGAAGCCCTTCCCGTCTTCGTTCGGCCAGGCAGCCCCAATACGCGTCCACGTCGCGTTTCGACCAGTACCGGCGACCGCGAAGGCATCGTGCGATGGCTTTCGACTCTCGGACATAGCTATTCCTTTACAAAACGAGGGGTGTTTCCAGCGAGATGCTGTGGTCCGATGCTGCGCCGATGGCGTTCGGGGTAAAGCGGTCAGCGGCGTTTGTTGCTGAACAAGTAAGCACGCATAACTAACCGTTCGTGGCGCTGGGGGGGGGCCGGGGCGTCCCCGGTCGCAGGGAGGGCGGAGGCCTGCGCAAGGCCGCCGCTGGCCGCTGGATGGCAGAGCCCTAAGCGGCCATGGGAAGGGTTCGGGGAGGCTCCCCGCCCCGATGCCGACAAGTCGGCAACAGGCGCTGAATGCGCCCTCACTACCTTCTTGCTACGGTAGTGAGGGCGCAAGCTCCGGGCACGCTGCAGGATTTGTCAGACAGATTTGGCCCAATTCCGCGCAAATATTCTGCACGACGTGCCGATTAGGCACGGTCTCTGCAAGCTATGAGTGCCGGCGAGTGCCAGAAGCCAATCGCCAGGCTGTTGTACGACCATCACGCAACATCCCCGGCCGTGAGGCCACGACCTTTTCCAACGGAGCAAACCGATGACCACGAGACGCAAGCGAGCTGGGCGCCTCCCAGCAATCCCGCCGCCAGTGCAACCCTACGGGCAATGCCGGCCGCGACCCATACGAGGTGAGTAATGACAAGGAATGGCTATAGACTCGGCAATGCCCGTGCCCAGCCTGGAAGGAGCTGGCCGCATGCCGGTAGCGAACCGATTACAGACTAGAACGCGACAACGCGGCGTCGCTCGCCGCGTTGCCACGACCTCTCCGCCATGTTGGCGGGCCGTATCATGCCAAGGCTGGTACGGCGGTCATGAACACTAACGGAGACAACGACGATGGACGCGCTGGCCTACGATCTCAAACGCATCGCCCTGGGCGATGGCGAAGGGTCGTACCTGACGCGTAACCAGCGGCACCGGGGCTTGCAACTGATGGCGCGCGAACTGCGCGGCCTGGGGTTCAAGCTCCCGGCCGCGTCGTCGTTGAAGCCGCGCCACGTCGAGGCGCTGATCAGCCACTGGCAGACCGCCGAGCTCTCGACCGGCACCCTGAAAAACCGCATGGGCTGGCTGCGCTGGTGGGCGGGCCGCGTCCGCAAGGCCAATGTGGTGCCCCGCGGTAACGAGAGCGCCGGCATTGAGAACCGCACCGCGTTCAACGGCAACCGCGCCCACACCACACAAGCTGAGAAGATGGCCGCCCTGCCCCACCGCATTCAGCTGGCGCTGCGGCTGCAAATGGCCTTCGGCATGCGATTGGAGGAAAGCCTCAAGTTTCGGGTCAGCCAGGCCGACAAGGGCCACCGCCTGGCGATGCAGTCGAGCTGGTGCAAAGGCGGTCGCGCCCGCGAGATCCCGGTAACGCATCCGCGCCAGCGAGCATTGCTGGATGAGCTGCGCCAGGTCTGCGGCGACGGCTCGCTCATCCCGCAGGGCCAGAAGTACGTGGATTTTCGCAAAGAGGTTGAGCGTGTGACCTGGGGCGCCGGCATTCGTAACATGCACGGCCACCGGCACTGGTACGCCCAGTGGCGCTATGAGACACTCACCGGCCGCCCCTGCCCTGCATCCGGCGGGGCGACCTATGAGCGTTTGAGCCGTACCGAGAAAGCGGCGGACTTCCGCGCCCGGCGACAGATTTCCAGCGAGCTCGGCCATGCTCGGCTGGCCATTACCGACACCTATCTTGGCAGCCGCTTCGCAAAGGCGCAGAGTCGTCCGCGACATGAAAGCCCCTCTCTCGAAGCTCGTGCCTGAACTTGAGCGCTCCTGCGCGCATGCGCTCGAAGACCTGGCAGCCAAACACCTGCGTAGCGACAAAATCAAGATGGAGTTGCACAGCGCTGCCAAGAAGGGCCACCGCGCGCTCCGCATTCTGCTGCCCGATGGAATTGACCTGCGCAAGACGGACGGCGCTGAGATTTTCAAGGCGTGGGCCAAGGAAAATGGCCTGCACCTCGATTGGATAAGCCGCACCGCGACTGTGGAAGGTGGTCGGCAGGCCGATGGCTTCGACGTCGAGATCTCTTGGTAGGCCCGAGATCCATCGTCCGAAAGCAGCAGCGTGTTAGTATGCTGCCATGCTGCTATAGCAGCCCGGGATGGCCTAGCTTTTCCAGGTATTCCCGCAATGCTTCAAGATAGATGTCGTGCTCTTTACGGTCAGAGATGAAGGCAATCTCCTTGAATTTCTTCTTTGCCTTTGGAGGCAGATACAGCATAGAGCGCTTGTATGTCGTCCGGACCTTGCCTTCCGATGCCTTGGCGGGCTTGCCCCGTTCTTTCGGCGTGGTCTCGATATCCACGGGCGCGGCCTCAGGCTTGATTTCCACCACGTTGCCAGATCGCCCCTCGACGGGCTGAGCCGGTTTGGGCCGCAGAAATCCATTGGCCGCAGCCGCGGCTACGGCATTACGCGCGGCGTCGCTCTTGCTGCTCACCGTTTTTCTCCTTGTTGATACGTTTCCGGCACCAGGCCCAAAGCTCCGCGATTTCCTCCGCTGCTTTCGACGATGGCGCATGCTCAGCAACCCCCTGCCCGAGAGCGTAACTGTATTGAAAGTCCATCCGTGAGGCCAACGGGATCGGGACGACCGTCCCGCTCTGCGCCAAGCCTGCCATGACGGCTGACGTCAGTTTTGCCGCCTTGTTCGGCGTGGCTTGGTTGACCACAAGGGCAAAGTCCCGCCGCATCGTCCGCAACGCGTCCATGGTTGTGCGCGTCGCATGAAGGTCGGGCCCCGCCGGACGTACCGGAATCAGGCAAAGGTCCGCCTCGCGCATGGCGGCGCGGGTTGCGTGCCCGTCTTCCCCCTTGGTGTCGATGATAACGAGGGTGAACCCTGCCTTCTCCAGCGCGGTCAGGGTCCTCGTCAAATCCGTCGCGGATTCGTAGCTGACAACCGGCGGCGTCTCTGCCGTCCGCGTATCAAACCAGTTGCTCACCGTCCCTTGTGGGTCGAGGTCGACCAGGCAGGCGCGCTCGCCCGTACCCTCGGCCGCCACGGCGATGTTGATGGCAAGCATACTCTTGCCGGTACCACCCTTCTGATTAACGAAGCTGATCACTTTCATGCATCCACCATAGCGGCAAGCTGGATGCGACGACCATGACAGCACAGCAGTTCACTGACAGGCTGTTACAACACTACAACAGCCTGTTGCCATACTGCTGTGTCAGTACACTAAGACGACAGCATAGCAGCCCGGCACCCCGCGTTCAGAACAGCAGCAGGGCAGCATTTTGCTACAACGCCATCCTGCGATGGCAGCATGGCAGGACACCATGATGACAGTATATCAGCATGCAAGTATAGCAGCACGAACGACGGATTCCGCTGAAAGCCGCCAGTTTTTCGCGAACTGTGCGATCGACAAGGCTGCCCAAATGATTGGCGGCTCCCTCGTGAGCGGGAAGGGGACGCGGTATTCTGCGGACATGCAACCGCTCAAGCTCGATCTGATGTCTCGCGATGCTTTCGCGGCGCTGAACTTGCAAGAGCGCAATGAATACCTGCAAAAGCTCACGGCCGAATTTGCTGAGAAGACCGGTCGCGCGCCCGTCGCCTTGGACAAGGACGGCCTGGCCCGTCTGCGGCGGTTCTACTTGCGCCGCAGTTTCGCTGACTTGGAGCGGGGGAAGACCGATCTCAATATCGCTGACCCCGATTTGGCTGCAGCCTTACGGAGCCTTGGGGAGACCATCAAGGATAGCGAGCGGAAAGATGATCTCGTAGGCATGCTGAAATCGGAGCTACCGGGTCCGATCCTGCGCAAAGCGCCTACGGATGATCAGCAACTGTCGCTTTTCGTTCCCGTCATCTATGACGCTCCGCTCAAAGACGACGTCAACCTGATGGATGTCGCCCCGTTCACAATCTCCAAAAGTCGCCGGAATACCGCGATCAGGTATGAACTGAACGACTGCATTGTCACCGTCGATGGGAGCGCGGAGCACGGCCTTGCCACCGTTTTCGACTACGACATCTTCCTGCACATGGTCACGTATCTGGCTGAGGAGGCTAGGCGCTATCATATCGAAGCTGCCAAGGGACTTCGCCCAAGTCTGCCGGCGCAGGTTTACCGCCCCAAAGCCTCGCACATCCTCAAATTCTGCCGGCGCGGCTCAGGCGGTCTGCAATACAAGAGCCTAGAAGCCGCGCTGGATCGTCTGTCAGGCACACGCTTGAAGGTCGCGAATCTCCGGGGCGGACGACGCCGAGAGGTGGTCAATGTCCCGCTGATCGACAAGTACCGTGTGGTAAGCGCCACTTCCACGGGCCACGTCGACGACATCGAGATCTATATTCCCAGCTGGGTCTATGAATCGGTGGTACGGGAGAAAGGAACGCCGCAGATCCTGACACTCAATCCCGACTATTTCCTCATTAGCCAAGGCCTCGGCCGCATGGTCTACCGCTTGGCGCGGCGGGCGGCGGGGCGCACAGAGGCCCGATACTCAATTTTGGAGGTCCACAAGCGTAGCGGGTCACCCCAGGCATTGCCTCAGTTCGCACAGATCCTGCGAAAGCTGGTGGCCCATTGCAAAATGTTTCCACTTCCCGACTATGACATCGATCTGATCGAAGGCCAGAGCGGAGAACTGTTGTGGATGCGCTATCGCGGGGAAGGGACCAAGGCGCCCAAGGCTAAAGCTTCGATCCCCTTGCTGGGCTGATTTTGACAAACGGTTTTGACAAAACCGTATATCACCTATCCGACTTCCGGTTTTTGACAGAGAATTTTTGACAAAACCGTATATCACCTATCGTCCAGTCGGGGTGGCGGTCGAATTTTGACAAAGCCGTATATCACCTACCAAAGGCCGTATATCACCTATGACAAACCGTATATCGCCTATGACAAACCGTATATCACCTATTTTGGCGCCGTATATCGCCTATCGCTTTTCCAACCAAGCGCATGAATTGATTCGGGCCGATTTGACATATCCCCAGGCTCGGCGGAGCTAAAACTATTTAAAACTATGAATACCTCTTAAAACGCCTTCGGCTGTTTTCTTCTTTCTTCAAAAAAGAAGAGAAGGGGAAGAGCTAATGGACGTCCATGGTCGTCCAAAGCTTGTAAGTCATCTATGCGATCTGCACTCACTGACGCATACACCACCGACGATACCAAACGCCGCTCAAAGCACTTTTCCGCTCCCAGGCGAAGGCCGTCTCAGGATGGGCTGCTAAAGCGCTTTTAAAGCCCGTGCAAGGCGTTCGGGCAGTGAGCCGCGCAGCCCTTGGATCAAACTGCACGCTCTACTATCTGCTTTTCCCCAAAATACCCATTTTTGACAAACGGTTTTGACAAAACCGTATATCACCTATCGAGGTTTGTTTTTGACAAACCGTACTTCGACTATCGAAATAGCCGACAACTTCATGCTGAGATGCGAAAGGTTCTGCCACATCCACAGGGTCCGGTTTCCCAAACTGGATACGCTCGCACGTCCACCTATCCGATCTGCACTCACTGACGCATACACCACCGACGTCCCCAAACGTCGTTTTAAGCATTTGTCGGCGCGAAGGCGAAACTCTCCTCAGTACGGGCCACTACAATGCTTCTAAATCAATGCCAGGCGTTCAGGCGATGGGCCGCGCAGCACTCGGAGCGACCGCGCGGCCGTTATCATCAGTCCTTCGAATGGGTCGGGGTTGATTGGCCGCAAACCCGTTCGCCTAAGCTGGCCCTGTGCGTCGGCGTTGATGAACCCGAGGCACGCTGCCCCGCGGAGGCGGCGGAGACTTGAACAGCCGCGCCCGTCGCCCGTTCACCGAACGAGGCAGCGTGAGTGGGCGTCGACCTGCCCGTTGCCCTGTCGCCGAAGGAAGAAGAATGCGTAGGCTTACCGAAGATACTCATCGGATCTCTCCTGTGTATCAGCTGCGGCACCATGCCGGGCTGATGGCGTGACCCTTGCTCGGACGGCGCTGGCGCGGTGCGAGAGGATATTCGTGAACTGACGCTGCCGCTGCCCTCCGCGCTCGCTAGGGAAGACGAAAGATGTAGTTGAGAAGGGCGAGGAAGCCCCAGATTCCCAACGGGACGATAATGAGCATGGCGAGCCCATCGAGCCAGTTGTCGGCGTGGACGAGGGCGCCGCCAACCACGGCGATGATCACGAGCACCAACAAGAAAATCATGACACTACAGACTCCCGGTAGGGGATGCGGAACTTCCTTGGTGCGTTAGTGGGGCGCGCAGGTGTCGCTGATCGTCCTGTTCAGCGCCGAGAAATACTGGCGTTCCTGCGCGGCATTGCCGAGAACGGGGCAAGCCTCAAAAATCAGGGTACGCCTGGCCTTCTCCTGGGCGCTGATAGCGTAGTACAAGCAGTTCTTGGCGTGGTCGACGCGGCCACCGTCAACGCCCGTGACCATGCCAAGCATGTCGCCGAGCATTCCCCGCGCAAAATCTTCCGCCCTGCTCTTGGGCCGCTCGGCCCTCCAGCGTTCGGTTAGCTCGGCTTCGAACTTCTTTGACTTCTCCACGGCGGCCGATAGCGCAGAACAGTTTGGCTTGTTGGCGGGCGTGGTCAGCTCGACGATCTCACCGAGCGCCGATTTGCGCAACCAGGCGCAGTCGGCACCGAGCCTGGGCCTGAGGCAGGCGTAGTTCCCATTGGACTGGTCGAAGAACATCCACTGCCCCTCGGGCGCGTTTCCGCACTCGCCCGTGAATGTCGCCATGGTGTTGATGCCTGAGAGCGTTTCGGTGCGCTGCTCGCGGATGAGCGAGTCGCGATACTGCACGCTGGCGAGATTCCGGCAGGCGGCGGTGGTCTGCTTGACGTAGACCGGCGCGTAAAGCTTGGCGGCATGGGCGCTGGTGGCGAGCATGCAGAGCAGTGCGGCGATGACTTGGACCGCCCTTCTTCGCAAGAACAGGGCCGGCCACGGCAGCAAAACAGCGACGGCACTCATCGGAGACCCCTCAGAAAAGGTCTCCGTTTCTATGCAAAACTCCTGAATTGCGCACACGGCGGTCTGAGCGCAGAATTAGCTTTGGATGAAAACAATCGCAGGCCCTGAGTCAGTTGTACAAGCTGTTGATCAGACTCAGGAAAGCGGCGATTTGTTGCCCCCTCGCCTATCCATTGCCGATGGCCTTGCAAAATTCAGGAGTTTTGCAACAGGTGGCCGGCGGCAATGACCATCTTCGGTTACGCCCGCGTCAGTACGTCCGGCCAGGAGTTGGATATTCAGATCGCGCAGCTCGAAGCGGCGGGCTGCGAGCGCATCCTTTGCGAGAAGCAGAGCGGGGTTAACGATCAACGCCGAGAACTGGCGCGGTTGCTGCGCCGTCTCCGCAAGGGCGATACCGTCATCGTCCCTGCGCTCGATCGGCTTACCCGTGGCGGCCCCTTCAAGATGCTGAGCGTGCTCGCCGACATCACCTCTCGCGGCGCCAGCTACAGATCTCTTGCTGAGCCCTGGGCAGATACCACGCATGAGCTCGGCGAAGTGCTGGCGGCGCTGGTGGGCTACATTGCCCGAAAGACGCGCGAGGATATTCTTCGCCGCACAAGTGCAGGCCGCGAACGGGCGCTCAAGAACGGAGTCCGGTTCGGTCGAAAGCCGAAGCTTACGGCCGAGCAACGGTCATCTGCTCTTGCCCGTAGGCGTTCCGGTGAGCCGCAGAAGCTCATTGCGCGTGACTATGACGTGAGCTGTTCGACAATTTCGAGATTGAAAGATCCTGAGCGCGGATGATGCTTAAATAATGTGCACCGGATCAGTACCAACACTTGTGAGGCTGACGAGCTGAGCGCATGTGTCGTCCTATGGACCTAAAAAATCTCCAAACAGCCTACGATGATTTCAACAAGCGTGATGCCGAGCTCGTCGCAAGGCAGGAACTGGCCACGACAGATCGCGAGCGTTACCTGCTCGAACGGTTACGGCGCGGCTTACTCGTTCATCTGGAGGCGACCGTCCAGGAAGAGAGCGACCGTGATTTTATTGGACAGATTGAACGCCAGATTGCTGGACAACAAAGAGCGGCTTAGGCGTCTCGAAAGTACCATCGATGACGTGGTAAAAGCCGCAGCTGAGGTGGGTACCGATGCCGGATCGGCACATTATCTCAGGTTGGCTGACGAGTTGAAAGGCGACGCCGAACGAACGCGCAAGCTGATCGAACGGTTTGAGCAGCTCCGTAGGAAAATCTTGGCACGGTAAGCTGTTGCACCCAAAGCGAAAGGGGCCGCACGAACGGCCCCTTTTTGCTAACGCCATGAAAGTCAGTGGCAGAACCTGTATAGGTCGTCCAACCACAAACTTCAACTACAAGCTCCCCGACGGCTAAACCGAGCCCTTCGCTTCAACTCCTCGCACAGTGGAGCGCAACCGTCTTGAAAGGATAGGCTACTTACGATAGGTTCCGAGTCGCTAAGGGCTCTACAGAAGCGCTTTAAAATTGATATCGGCCACCCGGTGGTAATCACCTCATCCCAGGCCAGCAAAAGCTTCTTAAAACCGAACCAGCCCGTCTGAGCAGCAACTTCCCAAGCCATAGCCGCTGAACATTCAGCTACGTGTTTCCGAGCGGATGCGCCCTGCACGCAGTGGCGCATGCCATGCCCTGACATGGGGCCGTGGTCGGCAATACGTGCGATTGCGCTTTGATGGGAGTGATCAGCTTGGCTGGTCGCGAGCAGGACGAGCTTTGCCGCGTCGATTTTCGGCCTTCGTCGCTCCAGGGAAGCGGCGACGGAGCCGCGCCCGGCGTTCAGGATACGACCAGCGAGAGCGATTCCAAGGACGCATTGCTGCGATTCGTTCGTGCCCTTGCTCGCGCGGCGGCAATCGCCGATTATGAGCGGCAGAACCGCCTAACGGACGCGAGTAGCGACAATGAAAGCGGCAATCTACGCAAGGTTTAGTTCGGACAAGCAAACCGACCGATCTATCGAAGATCAGGTTGCGCTCTGCCGCGCCATCTGTGAACGCGAGGCGCTGATTGTCGTTGCGGTCTACGATGACCGAGCAATCTCGGGCGCAAGCACGGTGAACCGCCTCGGCTGGCAGCGCCTCATGCGCGATGCCAAGGCCGGCAAGTTCGATGTCGTCGTTGCCGAAGCCCTCGACCGCATATCGCGGGACCAGGAAGACCTGGCCGGCATTCACAAGCGGCTGCGCTTCGCAGGCGTGGACATCCGGACCGCGCAGGACGGCATTGCCGGCGACATCCATATCGGCGTGAAGGGACTGCTCGGCTCGCTCTACCTCAAAGACCTGGCGCAGAAGACGCGACGCGGGCAAGCGGGCGTTGTTCGCGACGGCCGCCACAATGGCGGGCGCAGCTTTGGGTATCGGGCTATCCCTGGAAAGCCGGGAGAGCTTGAGATCGACCAGGCCGAGGCGGCGGTTGTCCGCCAGATCTTTGCAGACTACCTCAACGCCTATTCGCCGCGGGACATCGCCGCGGCTTTGAATAAGAAGCGCGTGCCGGGGCCACGCGGCGGCGTCTGGAATGCGTCGACCATTGCCGGCAGCCGCAAGCGCCTGAACGGCATCCTGCAAAATGAACTCTACGCTGGCCGGATCATCTGGAACCGGCAGAGCTTCGTCAAAGACCCTGAGACCGGCAAGCGCATCAGCCGCGAGAACCCGCGCGACCAGTGGATGACGGCCGACGCTGAACACCTGCGCATCGTCGACGCGGATACGTGGTCGAAGGTCAGGGCTCGCCGGGAGGAAAGGGGCGGACCGAAAGGCACCTATGCCACCCGGCCGAAAAACCTGCTCTCGGGTCTGATCAAATGCGGCTGCTGCGGCTCGGGCTATGTGGTCGGCGGCAACGACAAACGTGGCTCGATCCTGGTCTGCACCCGCATGAAGGAAACCGGGCTCTGCGAAAACCGGCGCACCGTGCCACGCGAGGCGATCGAGGCGCTGGTGTTGAAAGGGATCGAAGAGAACCTGGCTGCGCCCGAACTGATTGCCGAGTACGTGCGAGAATATCACCGGATGTCGCGCGAGCTGCACAGCTCCACCGCGCATCGGCGGCGCGACCTTGAAAAGCGGCTAGGCAACGTCAACGGCGCGATCTCGAAGGCTGTGGACGCCCTGCTCGGCGAGGCTCCCAGCCGTGCCCTCCGCGAGCGCTTGGCGGCCCTAGAGGCCGAGCGCGACCAGATCGAGGTCGACATCGCCGAGGTCGTTCCGCCAATCGTGGAATTCCACGCCAATGCTGCGGACGCCTACCGCGGCAAGGTGCGGAACCTGAAGAAGGCCCTGGCAGAGTCGGATGAGGACAGCCGTACGGCTGCCCATGAGGCAATTCGGGAGATTGTTGAGAAAGTGGTCGTTCATCCACGGGGCCGGTACAAACCCGTGCAGATCGAGATTTATGGCCAACTCGCCGCCCTGCTCAGGATTTCTGAGAGGGCGGCTGAACCCCTAGAGTCTAGGGGGGCGTTGGTTGCGGGGATAGGATTTGAACCTATGACCTTCAGGTTATGAGCCTGACGAGCTACCGGGCTGCTCCACCCCGCGTTAACTGGTGCACGGCCTTCAGAGAATTATCGGGCGCTCCTGGCTAGCGCTCCTGAGCGCTGCCGATCCATCCCAAAGGCTTCCTGAGAAGGCTTGAGCCCGTTGGCCGCGTCGGCCATCGGGTGCGGGCGGTATGTACCAATGCGAAGCCGGTTTGGAAAGGGCTTTCGGGAAGTTTTTTTGCCTTATTGTGACAGTCGCCGCGAGACTTTTTACCGGTGAAATGTTCTCGTTCAGTCAATAGTTTATAGCGAAACCGAGATGATTGCTGGTTGTGCCTGGGGAGCAAACTTTCGCTCGCGCACGGCGTTTCCGGACGATCGTGGACGACGGCACGCGGATGACCAGCGCGGACTGCGGCAGGAGTTCCGCAACGCGGATCGCCCCCTGTCGCCAGACCTAGCCCGCTTGCGCTTGCCAAGGGTTCCGCAACGCGGCAGCTTCGACAGAGAACGACGGCCCGGCCACGGCCGCCAGCACACAGGAGGAGACGGCGATGGATCAATCCCTGAAGAGCCCCCCGGTGTCGGCGCTCGATGACGCCTTCCACGCCATGGTGGAGGCGTCGCGGAGCGCGCCTCCGCCGCCGCTGGCGGACCGGCTGGATCGCCTCAAGCGTTTGCGCGCGATGATCTCCGACAATGAGAAACAGCTGGAGCAGGCGATCTCGGCCGATTTCGGTCATCGCTGCGCGGTCGAGACCACGATCGCCGAGACGCTGTTCCTGCAGACCGAGACCAAGCACACGATGACGATGCTGCCGCGCTGGATGGCGCCGCGGCGGATCGCGACCTCGCTGCAGTTCTTTCCCGCCCGCAATCGGCTGATCCCGCAACCGCTCGGGGTCGTCGGCATCATCGCGCCCTGGAATTATCCGCTGCAGCTGACGCTCGCGCCCGCCATCGGCGCCATCGCGGCCGGCAATCGCGTGCTGATCAAGCCGAGCGAGCTGACGCCGGGCTTCTCGGCGCTGCTCAAGGAGCTGGTCGCCGCGCATTTCGATCCGAACGATCTCACGGTGACCGGCATCGAGGATGGAATCGCGCAGGCCTTCGCCGCGCTGCCATTCGATCATCTCGTGTTCACCGGCTCAACCCGCGTCGGTCGCATCGTCGCCGAGGCAGCGGGACGCAATCTCACTCCGGTCACGCTCGAGCTGGGCGGCAAGTCGCCGACCATCGTCGATGTCTCTGCCAATATCGATGAGGCCGCGGAGCGCATCGCCTATGCCAAGCTGATGAACGCCGGCCAGACCTGCATCGCGCCGGACTATGTCTTCGTGACGGAAGCGCAGCGTGACGCGTTCGCCGGCAAGGTGCACGGCCACATGGTCCGCATGTTCGGCACCCATCCGGCGAATGGCGACTATACCTCGATCATTTCCGAGCGGCACTATCAGCGCCTCGAAGGCCTGCTGCGCGATGCGATCGCCCGCGGCGCCAAGCCGCTGACCGTCACCAGCCCGGAAGATCCCGCCTGGAAGAAGCTGCGCAAATTCCCGCCGACGGTCGTCGTCGGCGCGACGTCCGACATGGCGATCATGCAGGAGGAGATCTTCGGTCCGCTGCTGCCGATCCTGTCCTATCGCGACGCCGACGAGGCGATTCGCTTCATCAACGCGCATGACCGGCCGCTGGCGCTGTACTGGTTCGGCACCGACGAGGCGGCGCGCGACAAGGTGCTGGCACGCACCGTCTCCGGCGGCGTCACGATCAACGACTGCCTGCTGCACTTCGCCCAGATGAACCAGCCGATGGGCGGCGTCGGCGCCTCCGGCATCGGCCACTATCACGGCGAATGGGGCTTCAACAGCTTCAGCAAGCTGAAGCCGGTGTTCTACCGCTCGCCGTTCAACCGCATGAAGGATCTCTATCCGCCCTATGGCGCCAGCGTCGCGAGAATCGAGAAGCTGCTGCGGTTTCTGAGCTAGCGACGGAGACATCCGTCATTCCGGGGGGCGCGCGTAGCGCGAAACTGGAATCCGGAGATGATTGCGACGCAAGCCAAGCTCGAGATTCCAGGTTCGCCGCTGCGCGGCGCCCCGGAATGACTTCAACAAACAAAAAGACACATCAGGGAGAACACGCGCGTGGCGGACGAGGTCGATTTCATCGTCGTGGGTGGCGGCAGTGGCGGAGCGACCGTCGCGGGACGGCTGTCGGAGGATCCGGGCACATCGGTGATGCTGCTCGATGCCGGCGGGCGCAACGACAATTGGATCGTCACCACCCCCTATATGCTGTTCCTGATGGTCGCCGGCCCCGTCAACAACTGGTCGTTCACGACGGTGCCGCAGCCGGGACTCAACGGCCGCATCGGCTATCAGCCGCGCGGCCGCGGCCTCGGCGGCTCCTCCGCGATCAACGCCATGGTCTACATCCGCGGCCACCGCGCCGACTACGATCAGTGGGCCGCGCTCGGCAACGCCGGCTGGTCGTATGAGGACGTGCTGCCCTATTTCAAGCGCGCAGAGAACAATGCCGAGTTCAACGGCGTATATCACGGCCAGTCGGGCCCGCTGCCGGTCAATCGCCTGCGCACCGACAATCCCGTCCACGAGATCTTCCTGCAGGCGGCGCGCGAGGCGCAGTTTCCGATCCGCGAGGACTTCAATGCCGAGACCCAGGAAGGTCTCGGCCTGTATCAGGTCACCCAGCAGAATGGCGAGCGCTGGAGCGCAGCGCGCGCCTACATCCAGCCGCATCTGGGTCAGCGCCGCAATCTGCGCGTCGAGACCAGGGCCCAGGCCTCGCTGATCCTGTTCGATGGCAAGCGCGCCGTCGGCGTGAAGTATCGCCAGGGCAAGGAGATCAAGGAGATCCGCTGCCGCCGCGAGGTGATCCTGGCGTCCGGCGCCTTCCAGACGCCGCAGCTCTTGATGCTCTCCGGCGTGGGCGATGCGGGCGCCTTGGCAAGGCACGGCATCGCCAGCGTCCATCACCTGCCGGGCGTCGGCCAGAACCTGCAGGACCATCCCGACTTCATCTTCGCCTATACGTCCGACAATCCCAACTTCAACTCGCTTTCGCCAAAGGGCATCCGCAGGCTGCTGGCCGGGATCGGGCAGTATCGGCGCGAGCGCCGCGGCGTGCTGACATCGAACTTCGCCGAGTGCGGCGGCTTCCTGAAGAGCGCTCCGAATCTCGACATTCCCGACATCCAGCTGCATTTCGGCATGGCCGTCACCGATGATCATGGCCGCAAGCGCCACGGCAACGGCTTCTCGTGTCATTTCTGCCTGCTGCGGCCGAAGAGCCGCGGCAGGGTGGCGCTCGGAAGCGCCGATCCGCTGGCGCCGCCGCTGATCGATCCGAACTTCCTCGGCGAGCAGGACGACGTCGAAACCATGGTCGCAGGCTACAAGACAACGCGGCGGCTGATGGAGACGCCGGCGATGCGCAGCCTCGCCACGCGCGACCTGTTCACCGCCGACGTCAGGACCGACGACGATATCCGCAGCGTCCTGCGGGCCCGCGTGGACACCGTCTATCACCCGGTCGGCACCTGCAAGATGGGCAGTGCCGATCCGCTCGCGGTGGTCGATCCGAGCCTCAAGGTGCACGGACTCTCCGGCCTGCGCATCGTCGATGCCTCGGTCATGCCGACTTTGATCGGCGGCAACACCAACGCCCCGACGATCATGATCGGCGAGAAGGCGGCCGATATGATCAAGGCGGAGCTGCGCGAGTCCTGAATCGTGCCATCACAGACCGCAGCCGCGGCTATCGGCGCTGAGAGCCTCAGCGCCCCATCGGCTTGTAGCCGCCGGAGCCCATCGGCTGGTAGGAGGCGGCGCCGCCCCGCGTAACGGTCGTCGTGTATGTCGTCGTGTTGCCGTTGCGCGACATCTGCGTCGTCGCAACCGTGCCGTTCGAGGCCGTGGTCGTCACCGTGTCGGCGCTCCGGTTGACGGTGGTCGTGTAGGTTTCGGCCGAAGCCGCGGTGGCTGCAAACAACACAGCTGCGCAAACCAGGTACTTCATTTCAGACATCCCCTGTTCCGACTTGCTCGATCGAGCCAGGGACAGCCTGGCCATCAGGCCTGCCCCTCTTCTGTCACCAACTCCAGGGAACGCTGTCGCATCCTGCCGACAGGTCTCCCTCGAGATCCCGCCAGCAATACCGCACGCCTTTTGAGGAAGCTTTGCCGGATTGATTCAAATCCGAATGGATCAAGTCAGCAGGAAGCCGCCGTCCACGGTGATGACGCTGCCGGTCATGTAGCGCGAGGCGTTCGACGCCAGCAGCAAGATGGCGCCGTCGAGATCGCTCTCATGGCCGACGCGGCGCTGCGGGATGCGCTTGATCAGCTTCTCGCCGGCCGGCGTCTCCCAGACATCGTGGTTGATGTCGGTGTCGATATAGCCCGGCGCCAGCGCGTTGACGCGGATGTTGTTGCTGGCAAGCTCCAGCGCGAGCGCCTTGGTCGCCTGCACCACGCCGGCCTTGGAGATCGCATAGGGCGCGATGAACTTCACCACGCTCAAGCCGAGCACGGAGGCGATGTTGATGATGTTGCCCGGCGCTTTCCGCGCGATCATGCGGCGCGCGACTTCGGTCGCGGCGAAATAGGCGCCCTTCAGATTGGCGCCGATCACGGCGTCCCAGTCGGCCTCGCTCTGTTCGAGCGCGAGCTTCTCGACTGCGATGCCGGCATTGTTGACGAGCACCGTGACCGGGCCGAGCGCGGCCTCCGCGGCATCGAGGCCTCTTGCGATCGAGGCGGTATTCGTCACGTCCATCTCGACCGCGACCGCGCGACCACCCTTGGCCTTGATCTCGTCCTCCAGTGCCTTGAGCTTGCCGATCTGCCGCGCCGCGAGCACGACCGCTGCGCCATGCGCCGCCAGCACCCGCGCGAACTGCCGGCCGAGTCCCTGGCTTGCGCCGGTGATCAGGATCACCTCACGGCTGACATCGAACAGGTCGGACATGATATTACCCTCGTGTTTCCTCTCTTGTTGCGGCGCATTGATACAGACGATTTGAAGCAGCGCAAACCGGATTTGTTTACTCGGGCTGTCTACAACCACAGCATAACAGCCATGAATAGTTTCGACCTCGCCGCTTGTGCCGCCCTCATGATTGCCGTCTACAGCGGCTTCTCGACCGGGCTGCTGCGCAGCGCCATCACGATCCTCGCATATCTCCTGGCCATGCCGCTGGCGATGGGCGCGGTCGCGGCGATGAGCCCGCAGTTGCAGGACGTGCATGGCGCGCCGCTGGCGCAGAACTGGCTGCAGTTCTTCGCCGCCTTTCTGGTCATCGGCGTCGCGCTTGGCAAGGTCGGCCGCATGATGCTGGACGAGGCGATCGGCCCCGACGCCGGCTTCGGCGACCGGCTCGCCGGCGCCCTGCTCGGCGCGGTGCGCGTCGGCATGGTTGCGATCACGCTCGTTTTGGTGTTCGACCGGATCGTCCCGCCGGACCGCCAGCCGCGCTTCCTGGACGGCTCGCGGCTGCGGCCGATCCTCTCGCTCGCGGGCGCGAAAGGCTTCCGCTCGCTGCCGCCGGAGGTGGCGAGCCTGATCGATCGCCTGAAGCAGGAACGGCGGATCTGACGGTCGATCCGGAAAAACGCGAGCCGGTTTTCCGAAAAGATGCTGCGCGACGTGCGCTCAGAGCCATGCAATTCGGCACAGGCCGGCTGCTCTTATCAGCCGCGGTCCGGTTGGTTAGAATGCACCCATCGTTTTTCCACCCCACACATATCGGAGTGATCAATCGTGGATCTCGGGATCAAGGGCCGCCGCGCCATCGTCTGCGCCTCCAGCAAGGGTTTGGGCCGCGCCTGCGCCATCGCGCTGGCCAATGAGGGCGTCGACGTCACGATCACCGCGCGTGGCGCCGAGGCGCTGGCCAAGACCGCGGCGGAGATCCGCGCCGCCAATCCCGGCATCACCGTGACCGAGGTGCCCGGCGACATCACCACGCCGGAAGGCCGCGCCGCCGTGCTCAAAGCCTGCCCGGATCCGGACATCCTGATCAACAATGCCGGCGGCCCGCCGCCCGGCGACTTCCGCAACTGGACCCGCGACGACTGGATCAAGGCGCTCGATGCCAACATGCTGACGCCGATCGAGCTGATCAAGGCGACCGTCGACGGCATGATGGCGCGCAAGTTCGGCCGCATCGTCAACATCACCTCGGCCGCGGTGAAGGCGCCGATCGACATTCTGGGCCTGTCCAACGGCGCCCGCGCCGGACTCACCGGCTTCGTCGCCGGCCTGTCGCGCAAGACGGTGATCAACAATGTGACGATCAATGCGCTGCTGCCGGGCCCGTTCGAGACCGACCGGCTGCGCTCGACAGCCAAGGGCGAAGCCGAGAAGCGCGGCGTCACGCCGGAGCAGATCCTGGCCGACCGCGCCAAGACCAACCCCGCCGGCCGCTTCGGCGATCCCGAAGAATTTGGCCTCGCCTGTGCCTTCCTGTGCGCCGCCAAGGCCGGCTACATCACCGGGCAGAACATCCTGCTGGACGGTGGTGCATTCCCGGGCACGCTGTAGGTCGTATTGCAAGAGTGGAGTAAAGAGCTCTCGCCGCTTGTTCGGTCTGCGCCTCTCCCCGCCTGCGGGGAGAGGTCGGATCGCATCGCCAGATACGATCCGGGGGGTACAGGTCCGTCCGCGAACACTCCCGGCGCGTGTGCCCTTCTCACACCGCCCGTGCGGCTGCCCCTCACCCCAACCCTCTCCCGTGAAGAACGGGGAGAGGGAGCGCACTTCCGTTGCGGGAAAAGCTTGCCTCCGGCGAGCGAGCTGACGTGTCGTGACCGGTCGTACGGCGTCGCGCCACCCGCGGTCCTTCCTTCATCCTACTGCTTCGTGATCTCATCCTCGTCGCGCTCGCTCGGGCTCGACGAATCCGCCGTCGTGCGTGCGTCCGTCCAGTCGATGCCGAACGCGTCAAGGCCCTCCGCCAGGAGGTCGCCCAGCATCGGCTCACCCAGCAGATAGCGCGCGGTGTGGCGGTCGCGCTGGCCGGCGGCTTCGCGGCGCAGATCGTCCCATTCGTCGATGTCGCCGTCGCCGCGGCCGAGCCGCATCAGGGCGACGAGATCAACCTGCTCGTCCTCGCTCATGGCATTGATGAAACCGGTGATCTCGCGCACCACCGGATCGTCGCCAGTATCCTCCAGCACGTCGATCATGTCGTCGTCGGCGGCATTGGAGCCGGAGTCGGGGTCGCTCACCTGCTCCTTGACGTCGAACTCGCGCGCCTTCTCGATCAGGAATGCCACTTTCTCGGGCGATATCGTCAACTCTGGCATGACATGTCTCCTCGTGGACTGGCCACGACAACGCGTGTTCCCGCGACTCGATCCATTGCGCTGCGGCGCGCGACGCGGCATCGTCACTTGCAGCGAAGAAACAAGCGGGGAGCGCGCATGCAGTGGACGGTGGGCCGGGTCAGGATCACCAAATTCGCCGAGCTGGAAACGGTCGGCGGCACCCGCTTCATCCTGCCGCAGTCGGCCCCCGAGGCCATCCGCGCGCTGCCCTGGATCACACCGGAGTTCGCCACGGCCGAAGGCAAGCTGAAGATGTCGATCCACACTCTGGTGCTGGAGACCCCGACGCGGCGCATCGTCGTCGACACCGGCCTCGGCAATGACAAGCAGGGCCGCAGCGTGCCGGTGTGGAACGGCCGCAGCACGCCGTTCCTGGAGACGATGAGCGCGGCCGGCTTTCCGCCCGAGAGCATCGACATGGTGATCTGCACGCATCTGCACGTCGACCATGTCGGCTGGAATACGCGGCTGGTCGGCGGCCGCTGGATTCCGACCTTCCCCAACGCACGCTACGTGTTCGGCCGCACTGAATATGAGCATTGGCGCGATTACAGCGAGGCTGCCGACGAAACCGCGACCTTCGCCGATTCCGTGCAGCCGGTCGTCGCGGCCGGCAGGGCCGAGCTGGTTGCGAGCGACGCTGTCATCAGCGACGAGATCACGCTGATCCCGACGCCGGGCCACAGCCCCGGTCATGTCAGCCTGCACATCCGCTCCGGTGGTGCGGAGGCACTGCTGAGCGGCGATGTCGCACATCATCCCTGCCAGATGGCACATCTGGACTGGAGCTCGACCGTCGACTTCAACCCTGCCCAGGCCATCGCCACCCGGCAGGCGCTGTTCTCGCGTTTCGCCGATACCGGCACGCTGGTGATCGGCGGCCATTTCGATGCCGGTCAGATCCGCCGCGACGGCGCGGCGTTCCGCTTTCAGGCAGTGCCGGGCAGCGGCAGCGCATAGCCCGCAAGGTTGAATTTCGTCCCGCCATGCTCCATGACAGGGCTCTGGAATACCAAGGAACTGAGGGAGAGAAACCAGATGAAGCTCGTTCGCTACGGCGACAAAGGCGCGGAAAAACCGGGCCTGATCGATGCCTCCGGCCAGCTGCGCGACCTGTCGGCCCACGTGAAGGACCTCGATGGCGCCGCCTATGCGCCGGAGTCCCTGAAGAAGCTCGCCGCGCTCGACCCGGCCTCCCTGCCCGCCGTCTCCGGCACGCCGCGCCTCGGCGCGCCCGTCACCGGCATCTCGAAATTCGTGGCGATCGGCCTCAACTACTCCGATCATGCCAAGGAGACCGGCAACCCGATCCCGGCCGAGCCGATCTTCTTCCTCAAGGCCAACACCTCGCTGTGCGGCCCCTATGACCAGGTCGAGAAGCCGCGCGGCTCGACCAAGCTCGACTGGGAGGTCGAGATCGCCGCGATCATCGGCACCCGCGCGAAGTACGTGTCCGAGGCCGACGCGCTGAACCACGTCGCCGGCTATACGATCTGCAACGACGTCTCCGAGCGCAATTTCCAGATCGAGCGCCTCGGCCAGTGGACCAAGGGCAAGTCGCACGACACGTTCGGTCCGGTCGGTCCGTGGCTGGTCACCAAGGACGAGATTCCGGACGTGCAGAACCTGTCGATGTGGCTCGACGTCAACGGCCAGCGCCGCCAGACCGGCACCACCGCGACGATGATCTTCTCGATGGCCAAGTGCATCTCCTACGTCTCGCAGTTCATGACGCTGCTGCCGGGCGACATCGTCACCACGGGCACGCCTCCGGGCGTCGGCATGGGCATGAAGCCGCCGACCTTCCTCAATGTCGGCGACGTCGTGACGCTCGGCATCGAGCGCCTCGGCGAGCAGCGCCAGGAGATCGTCGAGGCGTGATCGTCGAGGCTTAACGTCACCCTCCGTCATTGCGAGCGAAGCGAAGCAATCCAGAGCAACCTCGGGACTCTGGATTGCTTCGTCGCTTCGCTCCTCGCAATGACGAACAACAATCCGCATCGAGCCAACAGGAAGACGTCGATGAAACTCACCTTCTCGCCCGCCTCGCCATTCGCCCGCAAGGTGCGCATCGCCGCCATCGAGCTCGGCCTGATCGACAGACTCGCGTTCGTGCCAGCGGCCGTCGTGCCCGGTCAGGCCAACGACGAGTATTCGAAGATCACGCCGCTGAAGAAGCTGCCGGTGCTGATCCTCGACAATGGCGACGTCATCCTGGATTCCTACGTCATCGTTGAATATCTCGACGAGCTCGCTGGCGGCAACAAGCTGATCCCCGCCTCCGGCCCGTCGCGCTGGAAGGTCAAGAGCGAGCACTCGATGCTGCAGGGCATGCTCGATTCCATGCTGCTGTGCCGCTACGAGGCGCTGGTGCGCCCGGAGGGCCTGCGCTGGCAGGCGTGGTCCGACGACCATTGGAACCGCGCATGGCTGGGCATGGCGCGCTTCAATGGGCAGAGCGACCTGCTCACGCGCCCGTTCGACATCGTGTCGATCGGCCTCGTCTGCGTGCTCGGCTACGCAGATTTCCGTTTTGCCGATTGCGGCTGGCGCAAGGCATATCCGGCGCTCGAGGCCTTCTATCAGAAGACGATGCAGCGCGAGTCGGTGAAGATCTCGGTGCCGCCGGCGGCCTGATCGTTTCGCAGAGACGTGCCCGTGTTGACATTCTCGATCAACGACACCGCCATCCATCGCATCATCGAGCAGGAGACCACGTTCCTGCCGGCCCGCGAGATGTTTCCGGATCTCACGCCGGAGATGCTCGCGGCCGAGCGCACCGCGCTGCAAGCGGCGAAGGCGCTGGACGCACAGGATATGCTGATCCTCTGCTTCCAGTCCTACGTGGTGAAGACGCCTCACCACACCATCCTGATCGACAGCTGCATCGGCAACGACAAGCCGCGCGCTCGGCCGGTCTGGAACATGAAGAGCGACGAGACCTACATGCGGGCGCTCGCCGCCGCAGGCGTTTCGGTCGACGACATCGACGTCGTGATGTGCACGCATCTGCACACCGACCATGTTGGCTGGAACACGCGGCTCGACAACGGCCGCTGGGTGCCGACCTTCCCCCGGGCGCGCTACGTGTTCGCGCAAACCGAATATGATTACTGGGTGGCGCAGAACGCCAAGGCCGAGGTGCCGCCCTTTGCCGACAGCGTGCTGCCGGTCGTCGAGGCCAACCGCGCCGATATCGTCGGCGGCGACTTCGCGATCGGCGACCATGTTCGCCTGCTGCCGACGCCGGGGCATACGCCCGGCCATGTCGCGATCGCCGTCGGCAAGGAGAGGGACGACGCAGTCTTCGCCGGTGATCTGATCCATTCGCCGCTGCAGCTGGCCTATCCCGAGCTGTCACCGAAGTTCGACGTCGACGGCAAGCTCGCCGCCCTGACCCGACGCGCTTTTCTCGATCGCTATTGCGGCACGGCGACGCTGTGCTGCACGGCGCATTTCCCCTCGCCCTCCATCGGCCGCATCGGGCGCAAGGGCAACGCATTCGCCTGCGCGGCGGTCTGACTTTAACGCCACTGGATGCCCCGCGAAGGCGGGGCATCCAGTACGCCGTGAACTTTCCGCAGAAAACGACCGCCGGTGGAATACTGGGTCACCCGCTTTCGCGGGTGACGACAGCTAAGTGAGCCTCCGAGCTGCGCCTTTAATCGAATAGGCTGGGCTGGTGGTTCACCGCCGCGCCCTCGATCGCCAGCATCTTCAGCTTGGTATCGACGCCGCCATTGGCGGAGAAGCCGCCCGGCTTGTTGCCTGCCGCCAGCACGCGATGACAGGGCACCACGATCGGGCACGGGTTGCGCCCGAGCGCCTGGCCGACCTCGCGCGACAGCTCGACGCCGCCAAGCTGCTTGGCGATGTCGCCATAGGTCAAGGTCCGGCCGGGCGGGATGCGGCGCGCAATGGCGTAGACGCCGCGCTGGAAGGCGCTGACACCGTCGAGGTCGAGATCGATGTCGGTGAGGTCATCGGGCTCTCCGGCCAGCAACGCCGTGATGCGGCTGATGACGCGCTGCACATGCTGCGGCGGCTCAGCCTCGTCAATGCCGGCGGAGCGCTGCTGCATCCGCGTGCGGAGCTGCGCCACGCCGCCCATCGGCAGCTGCACCGCGTTGATGCCGCGCGGGCCCCAGGCGATCGCGCAGGTGCCGATCGCGGTCTCGAACATGGCGTAGCTCTGGTCTGTCATGAACTGGTCTGACATCAACTGGTCTGTCATGAAGTGGTCTGTCATGGCGGGCTCCTCGTCGCTCTGCCCCGTATCATCTGCCGGTCAAAATAGGCTTGGAGAATGTTGCGATCCACCCGGATTCTGCCAATGTCGACAGCCGCCGCCGGGCGAGGCCCGCCGCGAGCCGCTGAATACAAGGACCCCGGATGACGCCTTCGACCTCCCGCCTTGCCGCCCTCGTCCTGTTGGCAAGTTCAGCCACCGTCTCTGCCGCATACGCGGCGCCCGACGACAAGATCAGAGCCGCCGCCGAGCAGGCCAAGCCGGCGGTGATCGACAGCTTGCGCGAGATGGTGCTGATCGAATCCGGATCGAGCGACGTCGAGGGCTTGAAGAAGATGGCCGACCTCACCGAAGCCCGGCTCAAGGCGCTCGGCGCGACCACGGAGCGGCGCAAGACCACGCGGGGCGTCGGCGCCGACATGGTGATCGGCACTTTCGAGGGCACCGGCCGCCGCAAGCTGATGCTGATCGCGCATATGGACACGGTGTATCAGCCCGGCATTCTCAAGACCGAGCCCTATCATGTCGAAGGCGACCTGATCTACGGGCCGGGGATCGCCGACGACAAGGGCGGCATCGCGGTGATCCTGCACAGCCTGCAGATCCTGAAGGACATGGGCTGGCGCGACTACGCCAGGCTGACCGTCGCCTTCAATCCAGACGAAGAGGTGGGCTCGATCGGCTCCGGCGAGTTCATCGCCGAGCTCGCCGATCAGCACGACGTCGTGCTGTCCTGCGAGCCGACGGCGGCGAAGCCTGCCGCGCCGGTCGACAGCCTGCTGCTCGGCGCCAGCGGCACGGCTACCGCCACGATGGAGGTGACCGGCCGCGCCGCGCATGCCGGCGCCGCCCCTGAGCGCGGCCGCAACGCGCTGATCGAGCTGTCGCATCAATTGCTGCAGACCAGGGATATCGCCAAGTCGATCCCGGGCACGCAGCTGAACTGGACGACCGCGACCGCCGGCACCGTGCGCAACCAGATTCCCGAGAAGGCCAGCGCCGGCGGCGACGTGCGCCTCACGGTGGCCGACGGCGTCGAGAAGCTGCAGGCCGCGCTGGACGAGACGATCAAGACTCATCTCGTGCCGGACACCGAGGTCAAGGTCAGGATCGACAAGGGCCGTCCGCCCTTCATCGCCTCGGAGCGCGGCCGTGCGCTGGGCAAGGAGGCGCAGGCGATCTACGCCGAGATGGAACGGCCGCTCGCGCTGGTCGACATGACCGGCGGCGCCACCGATGCCGGCTTGGCCAATCGCAGCGGCAAGGCCATCGTGGTCGAGAGTTTTGGTATCGCCGGCTTCAACTACCATGCGCACAACGAGTACATCGACGCGACCACCATCGTCCCTCGCCTGTATTTGATGACCCGCATGCTGATCGAGCAGGGCAAGAAGATGTAGCTTCGCGTCGGACGCAGCCCGGCGAAGACCGGGCGCCTCCAAGAGGAAACGAGCAAGAGAGGCCACCATGAAGCTGACGCCGGAGCAGATCGCATTCTTCAACCGCGAGGGCTGGCTGTTCCTGCCGGAACTGTTCAGCCCGGAGGAGACCGCCTTCCTCGCCCGCGAGGCGGAGGCGATCTACGCCGCCGACAGGCCCGAGGTCTGGCGCGAGAAGAGCGGCGTACCGCGCACGGCGTTTGCCGCGCATCTGTACAATGACGCGTTCCGCGTGCTCGCGGCGCATCCGCGCATGATCGAGCCGATCGAGCAGATCTTCGGCGAGAAGCTCTACATGCATCAGTTCAAGATCAACGCCAAATCCGCCTTCACCGGCGACGTCTGGCAGTGGCACCAGGACTACGGCACCTGGAAGCGCGACGACGGCATGCCGGAGCCGCGCGCGATGAACATCGCGATCTTCCTCGACGAGGTGATGCCGATCAACGGCCCGTTGATGCTGGTGCCACGCAGCCAGCACGAAGGCGATCTCGAGGCCTCACACGATCTGGCCACGACGTCCTATCCGTTGTGGACGCTCGACGAGGCGACGGTGACGCGGCTGGTCGCCCAAGGCGGCATTGTGGCGCCGACCGGCAAGCGCGGCGGCATGCTGATGTTCCACGGCAATCTCGTGCACGGCTCCGCCGGCAACATCACGCCCTACCCGCGTAAGATCGTGTACCTGACGCTGAACGCGGTCTCGAACCACATTCGCACCCCGACGAGGCCGGAGTACATCGCGCATCGCGACTTCACGCCGATCGAGACGTTGCCGGACGATGCATTGCTGCAGCTGGCGCGGGCGCATCGCGAGGCGGCGGAGTAAGGCACAGCGCTCGCCACAAAAGAGGTCGTCATGCCCCGGGCTCGACCAGGCTCGACCCGGGCATCCATCCTCTGAGCAAGAGCGAGCCTTGTGAGGAGATGGATGGCCGGGTCAAGCCCGGCCATGACGACTGGGTTGGTAGCTGCCTGTCACACGACAATCCTTGAAGCCGGATAACAGAATGAACCTCCACGCCCTCCTCCAAGCCCGCGCCGCTGCCGGCAAGCCGGTGCGCGTCGCACTCATCGGCGCTGGCAAGTTCGGCTCGATGTTCCTGTCGCAGGTGCCGAATGTCGCCGGTCTCGACGTGCCCGTGATCATCGATCTCGATCCGCAGCGGGCGCGCGAAGCCTGCCGCACGGTCGGCTGGAGCGCCGAGCTGATCGAACGCACGACGTTCAGCGCCGACAGCGCCAAGGCGCTCGCCGACTCCATCGATGTCGTCGTCGAAGCGACCGGCAGTCCGGCTGCCGGCATCCGGCATGCGCGCGCGGCGATCAGGGCCGGCAAGCACATCGTGATGGTCAATGTCGAGGCCGACGTGCTCGCCGGGCCGCTGCTGGCCGACGAGGCGCGCAAGGCCGGCGTGGTCTATTCGCTCGCCTATGGCGACCAGCCGGCGCTGACGGCCGAGCTCGTCGACTGGGCGCGCGCGACCGGCTTTCATGTCGTGGCCGCGGGCAAGGGCACCAAATATCTGCCGGCCTATCACGACGTGACGCCCGATGGCGTCTGGCAGCATTACGGGCTTACCGCGGGCGAGGCGCAGTCCGGCGGCATGAACCCGCAGATGTTCAACTCCTTTCTCGACGGCACGAAGTCGGCCATCGAGATGGCGGCGATCGCCAATGCGACCGGACTCGACGTGCCGTCCGACGGCCTGTTGTTTCCGCCCTGCGGCGTCGACGACCTGCCGCAAGTGCTCCGGCCGCGCGAGCGCGGCGGCGTGCTGGAGCGTTCCGGCATGGTCGAGGTGGTGTCGTCGCTCGAGCGCGACGGTCGCCCGGTGTTTCGTGATTTACGCTGGGGTGTCTATGTCGTGCTCGAAGCACCGAACGACTACGCTGCGGATTGCTTCAAGCAATACGGACTGAAGACCGACGCGACCGGGCGCTACGCCGCGATGTACAAGCCCTATCATCTGATCGGGCTCGAGCTGAACGTGTCGGTGCTTTCGGCCGCGCTACGCAGCGAACCAACTGGGCAGCCGCTCTGCTTCCGCGGCGATGTCGTCGCCGTCGCCAAGAAGGATCTGCGCGCAGGCGAGATCCTCGATGGCGAAGGTGGCTATACGGTGTGGGGCAAGGTGATGCCCGCCAGCGCCAGCCTGCAGCTCGGCGCGCTGCCAATTGGATTGGCGCATCGGGTCAAGCTGGTGAACGACGTTGCGCACGGCCACGTGGTGCGTTGGAGCGACGTCGCAGCCGATGCGGCGGACGAGACAGTGAAGTATCGCAAGCAGATGGAGACGGCGTTCGCCCGGTGAGCGTTCGCGCGCCTCGCTCGCGCGAGCCGCATAAAAAAGCCCCGACCGCTGGTCGGGGCTTGGTGGCCTGTAGGCGAGAGGCGAATCTTTTGTCCCTAGCAGCCGCTGTTCCTAGACGGGCGTTTCCGAGTCCCGGCACACTGATCATATAACCCTGGCTGTCATCGTCCGCGAAAGCGGACGATCCAATACGCCGTGACACCTCGGTGAAATCTCTTCTGCCGCGGAGGACTGGATGCCCAGCTTCGCGAAGTTTGACGGCGGTGGAGATGGCGAGAACTCGACCCGGAAACGAGCTGTTCCAAACGCTCGTCTAGTTGTCGTCCTCGCCGAAAGCCGCGGCAAGCTTGTCGTAATATTTCACGACGAGATCGATGTTGCCTTTGTTCTCGACCTCCGGCGGCTTCGCCTTCAGGGCCGCGTTGAGATCGTTGAGGACCTGCTTCTTGTCGTCCGGCTTCATCTTCTTGTCGGCCTGGACCTGCTCGATCTGGTCCTTGATGACGGCTTCGGGGCCGACATACTTCTTCGTCTTCGGATCGATGCCGCCCATCACCAGGCTGATATTGTCGACCACGACGTTAAAATCGTCGTAGCTGGCGAAGCCGTATTTCTTGGCGACGCCGTCGAGCTGCGTCACCACCTTCTGGTCCGGCGGCGCGTTGTCCGGCAGCTTGTCGGTGATCGCGTCCATGTCCTTCTGCGACGCCAGAACGTTCTCGATCTGCTTGTCGGTCAGGGCGATTTGCTTGAGCTGCGGCGGCTGGCTGATGGTCGGACCCGGCGGTTGCGCCGGGGAATCCTTGGCCGCCTGCGCAAGGGCCGGAAGCGTTGCAAGGGCCGTCATCGCGGCGCCCGAGCCTGCAATGGCCAGCGCGACGAAGGTGGTCCGGACGAACATGCGCATGAGGATCTCCTGTGGGACAATGGCTACGACGACAGACAGCGCAGCATTGCGTACGTTCTGGGGAATGAACCGCGCCTGAATCGGTTCCGCGGAGCACGATCACACGCTTGTGCGCCTGCGATGTAACCCCCCGGTGACGGCCGCCTTGCGTCGGCAGTGAGGCTTCGCGAAGCCATAGGATTAGTCCTGGAGCTAGTCCTATGGCCAAGTCGGAAGTGGAAGTGATCACGTCGGAGCGGCGGCGCCGGCACTGGTCGCGGGCGGACAAGGAGCGCGTCGTGGCTGCAGCGTTGCAGCCAGGCGCGACGATCCTGGGCGTGGCGCGAGCGTTCGGTGTGCATTCCAGTCAGGTGTTCCGCTGGCGTCAGCAGCTGTGCGGGAAGGAGACGCCGTCGCCCGGCTTTGCCGCGGTGACGATCGCGGCCGATCCGCATGCGGCGCCAGCCTGCACGCAAGGGCTGATCGAGGTCGAGATCGGGACTGAGACGAAGATCCGGATCAGCGGCCCGGCGGATGCCGCGACGGTGACGGCGGTGATCGCGGCGCTCCGGGTGGGCTCGCGATGACGATCCCGATCCCCTCCGGCACCCAGGTCTGGCTGGCGACCGGGCACACGGATATGCGCAAGGGCTTCGACGGTCTGGCGCTGCTGGTCCAAGAGACGCTGAAGCGCGATCCGCATGGCGGCCATCTGTTCGTGTTCCGCGGCCGCAGCGGCAGCCTGATCAAGGTGCTGTGGCACGACGGCCAGGGCATGTGCCTGTTCGCTAAGCGGCTGGAGCGTGGCCGCTTCATCTGGCCACAGGCTGTGGACGGAGCGTTGACAATCACGCCGGCGCAACTCGGCTATCTGCTCGAAGGCATCGATTGGCGGCATCCGCAGCGGACGTGGCGGCCGGAAGCTGTTGGTTGAGCGCTCGAACGTGACAGCGCTGATGCGCGCCGACCGGCGCTGTGATTCCATCTCCCGCGATGATCACAGCCGATTCGCTCCCCGATGATGTCGCGACGCTGAAGGCGCTGGTGCTCGCCGGTCAGGCGGCGCAGCTCGCGGCGGAAGCCAAGGCACGCAATCTTGAAGCCGAGGTCCGCGCCCGCACGCTCCTGATCGAGCAGATGAAGTTCACGATCGCCAAGCTCAAGCACGAGCAGTATGGGCCGTCGTCGGAGCGGGCGTCGGTGCTGGAGCAACTCGAGCTCGAACTCGCCGATCTCGAAGAGGATGCGGCCGAGGCTGAAGCTGCGGCGCAGATGGCCGCCGAGCGGGCCAAGGCCGAGACGATCAATGTCCATCCGTTCGAACGCAGGCGCCCAGCACGGCGGCCGCTGCCCGAGCACTTGCCGCGCGAGCGCGTCGTACATCCCGCACCGGCCAATTGTCCGTGCTGCGGCGGTGACAGGTTGCGCAAGATCGGCGAGGACGTCACCGAGACGCTGGAGCTCGTGCCACGGCAGTGGAAGGTGATCCAGCATGTGCGCGAGAAGTTCTCCTGTCGCGGCTGCGAGGCGATCAGCCAGCCGCCGGCGCCGTTCCATCCGATCTCGCGCGGACGTGCGGGGCCGCGCCTGCTCGCACACATCCTGTTCGCCAAATACGGGCTGCATCTGCCGCTCAACCGGCAGAGCACGACCTACGCGCATGAGGGCGTGGCGCTGGACGTCTCGACGCTGGCCGACTGGGTCGGCGCGGCGGCTGCGACGTTGATGCCGCTGGTCGAGGCGATCAAGGCGCACGTGCTTGCCGGCGAGCGCATCCACGCCGACGACACCACGGTGCCGGTTTTGGCCAAGGGCAAGACGCGCACGGGGCGCGTCTGGACCTATGTGCGCGACGACCGTCCCTTTGCCGGGCACGCGCCGCCGGCTGCCATGTTCTACTACTCGCCCGACCGCGC